>NZ_JBJHZX010000063.1:0-16369 GCF_045310515.1 Candidatus Clostridium eludens
TAAGGCGGTTTTCTACATAATTTTATCCTGTAAATGTTTTATACATTAATTTACATTAAACTGTCCATACGTCAGCCCTTATATAAGAGAGGGAATGAGAAAATCATGGGAAAATTATAATTCTATGCCTGATGATAGAAAACCACCAGTCTATACAATATCAGATGAAGAGAGAGAATTTATAAAAAAGGTAATGACAATCTTATGTAAAAATACAATAATTCAAAAATAAAGAAATTATTTAGTGCCAAAGTAATAAATTTGAGACGTATATTTCATAGCTTGCATCACAAGTTTAACTCAATGCGGCTTATGAAAAATGTAAGACAACTCAATAAATAGTAATTTGAAAAGGAGTAAAAATGGTTTTATTAGTAGTTGATACACAAAAGTTAATAACCAATGAAAAATTATATAAATTTGATATGTTTGTATCTAATGTTAAAGAAATAATACATGAGGCGAGGGCAAATAATATTGATGTGATATATGTACGTCATGATGATGGAATAGGAAATGAATTAACAAAAGGAACCGATGGCTTTGAAATATATGAAAAGTTTCAACCGATGAATAATGAAAAAATATTTGATAAAAAGGTTAATAGTGCTTTTAAAGGGACAGGATTATTAGAATATTTAATAGATAAGAGAGAAAAAGATATAATTATTGTAGGGCTTCAAACAGATTATTGTATTGATGCTACTATAAAATGTGGATTTGAACATGGATTTAATATTATACTTCCAGCATATACAAACACAACAGTTAATAATAAATTTATGTCAGCAGAACAAAGCTATCAATATTACAATGAATTTATGTGGAATGGCAGATATGCAGAATGTATTTCATTAGATGAAACAATTAAAAGAATGAAATAGCTAAATTTCCAATTTATTTGAAAAAAATTTAAGTATTTACATTTAACGCGAAGGATTTTTTATGAAAGAATACATAGTAGATAACATGAATAATAAGATGAGGTATCATGATTTACCTAGTAAAGATACACCAATACTATTTATTCATGGCTTAGGATGCGCTGGATCATTTGATTATCCTGAGGTAGCAGCACAAATTGATTTAATAAATCACAGACGAATATTAATAGACCTGCTTGGTAGTGGATTTAATGATAAACCAGATAACTATATATATACTATAAAAGAACATGCAAAATATTTGTATAATTTTGTACAAGATCTAAAGCTTTATAAGTTTATTATTTTTGCACATAGTTTAGGTGGAGCTGTTGCACTTGGACTTGCCAATAAATGTAAAGAAAATATCGAAACAATTATTCTTAGTGAAGCTAATTTAGATAAAAGTAGTCAAGGTTCATTAAGTTATGAATTTGGAACCTATCAAGAAGAAGATTTTGTAAATGGAATATTTGATGAAGTTATCAATGAAAATTCTAGTATAAATTCTATGTGGGCATCTACATTATCAGTTTGTTCTTCTACAGCAATTGGTAGAATTTCAAAGTCAGCAGTTGCTGGAGCAGAGCCATCATGGCGTGAAATATTATATTCATTGCAATGTAAAAGGACATTCATTTTTGGTGAAAAATCTTTAACAGATGACGAACAAATTGAGTTGGAGAGGCACATGATAAATATTGAAATTGTAAGATCAGCAGGACATTCTATGGCTTGGGAAAATCCGAAGGGATTAGCAGAAGCAATTAAGAAAGGTATTCTTTATGCACGAGGATTATAGGCTTTAAAAATAAATTAATAAATAATTCCAATTTGTAGAGTTGAGGTAACATAATTTTACTTTCAGTTTTGTCGTATCTTTCTTATATGACGAAGAAAAAGGATATTTTTCAGGACTATGATATTATTTATGTGGTTACTGAAACAGCATCATTTATTAGTGATGATGGTTGGATAAGCGTTTTTGGTGAGCCAATCATTTTCCAAGAGCCTAATAAGCTTGATAAAATGCAAGGTAGAGATGTTAATTTTAAAAATGATTATACATATTTAATGAAGTTTAAAGATGGCAATAGAATTGACTTGCACATTCAGCCTATAGAAGTACTAATAAATGAATATGGAACTGATAAGCTGACTGTTCCATTGCTTGATAAAGATAACTGTTTACCACAAATCCAAGCACCTTCTGATGAGGATTATTGGGTAAAAAAACCTACATATGGACAATATTTTAGTTGTTGCAGTAATTTTGGGTGGGTAGCACCATATTGTGCAAAAGGACTTTGGAGGGAAGAAATTCTTTTTACAATTGAAGTAATGAATAGTTATGTACGGCAAGAATTGTTAACCATGCTATATTGGTGTGTAGGTATTCAAACAGAATTTAGAGTGAGTATTGGAAAAGCAAACAAACATTTAAAAGAATATTTAAATTCAGATGTATGGACAAGGTTAATGGATACCTTTAGCATGAGTGATTATGATTCTTCGTGGAATGCATTGGTTACAACATGTGAATTGTTTACAGAGATTGCACCTGAAGTAGGTAAGGCGTTTAAATATGAATATAATTATGAAGAAACTAAAAGAAGTTTTGCATTTATAAAGCATATCAAGGAACTACCAAAAACTGCAAAAGATATCTACTAATCAAATTAAAAATTGAGCAGTATTTTTTAGCAAATTGTGAGGTGTACTTTTTTAAGTTGTGACGAAACAGTAAATTTGAACGAATTAAGATATTTAAATAACTTACATAATTATTCTAAAGGAATAGATTTGCCTCAAGGATGGGTCAGAACTTCAACATTTTGGCTAATTGATAATAATGAAGTAGTAGGAGTAGTAAGAATTAGGCATGAAGAGAAGAAGTAATAGGATTATGCTTATATTGCTCATAGAATTCTTTTGGAAAAATATAAAAAATAAAAACTTACTTGTATCAGTATTGAATATAAATATATAATTATCTATATCAATAATAGTTTTTTGTGGTAATATTTATATATAGTTAAGTAATAGAGGTAAAATCACAACTTATTTCCAAATGAATATATAATAGAATTTCCTTAACTATAAAATATAAATCAATTATGAGGAAGTGCTGAATATGTGTACAAGTTTGACACTAGAAACAACAAGTGGTCACCATTTATTTGGACGTACGATGGATCTTGCAATAGAGTTTAATCCATCAATTGATATTATTCCAAGAAATTATATATGGACTAATACTGTAGACAGACAAGAGAAAAAAACAAGATACACCTTTATAGGTATGTCAATGGGGTTAGATGAACATTCTAGTTTAGTAGATGGATTAAATGAAAAAGGATTAACGTGTGCAATGCTTTATCTTACAGGTTTTGCACAATATTCAAAGACAATAGTTGAAGGAAAAGAAAATATTGCACCACATGATTTTGTGTTCTGGGCATTATCTCAGTTTAAGGACTTAGAAGAAGTTAAAAAATCACTGCAAGACCTGGAAATTGTTGATGTGCCATCTAACTTATTAAATTTAACACCTTCGTTACACTACATCTTATCTGATAAATCTGGAAAAAGTATTGTTGTTGAGAGGACCTCTAGAGGATTGGAAGTCTTTGATAATCCAGTTGGAGTTATGACTAATAGTCCAGATTTTCAATGGCATTTAAATAATTTAAATCAGTATATAGGGATAAGATCAAGACAATTTGATAAAGTTACGTGGGGTAATCTAGAATTATCTTCATTTACCAACGGTTCAGGTGCATTTGGATTACCAGGAGATTTTACTTCAGCTTCCAGGTTTACTAGAGCAGTATATTTAAAAAATAATTTAACACATATTGATACTGAGCTTGAAGGTATTAATGGTATGTTTCATATTCTTTCTAATTGTCAAGTACCTAAAGGTGCAGTTATAACATCTGATGGGAAAGAGCACAGTACAATATATACCAGCGCAATGTGTGGTGAATCAGGTACATATTATTACTATGCATATGATAATGCTCAGGTTTCAGCTATAAATTTGTTTAATGAAGATTTAAATACTGTTAGTGTTAAATCTTATCCATTTAGAAACAAGCCAATAATTTATATGGAAAATTAATTTAAAAAGAGCTACATTCCCAAAAAATCACTCATCATTTGGTATAATTACAGGTATTTTATATGTAATATCATTTCTAGCTTATATGAATATAAATGTTAATCATTTTTGGCGAATATTATATTTTATTGTAGTTGGATTTTCTGATGAGTTTATGTTTAGTAGCAAATACACATTATACTAAATTATAAGAAAGCAGGATAATAAACATGATAAAAATAGTAGCAAGCAGCATAATCAAGGAAGGTCAAAAAGAAAAGTACCTTCAATTGACAAAAGAACTAATTGAAAAGAGTAGACAAGAAGTAGGCTGTATTTCCTACGGCCTATTTCAAGATATAAATGATGATTCAATACTTGCATTCATAGAAGAATGGCAGGACGCTGAAGCAGTTCAGCAGCATAATAATAGCGAGCATTTTAAAAGAATAGTCCCTGTATTGGCAGAACTTCTTATAGGAACAGGTGAAATTAATATTTATAAAGAAATATAAGATAGCTTCTCTTTACATTACTTTAATCCATCTCACATAGAAATCATAGTACATTTCTCATATTTTTATATAATTTTTCATCTAATAGGGGTAGTATAGCAATGCTGTCACCAGGGGCAAAGTATATATTATAATTTGGATTTAAATCTATATTTTAAATATAAAAAAAGGCATTACTGCCTTTTGGTGGTTGATGAACAATAATTCAACCTTATAAATTAGAATTATCCAATTACTATTTTATCCTGTTGTGCTAGTTAAATTCTGGAACCATTGAAAAGAATGACTTAAATTTTTACAAAGTAGAAAGTTCTATCATAAAAAAGCAACTATTTTCAATACGATGAATCAACTAGCACAATACGTTATTATAGGAATTGATAATTAACAATCTATTATAAATATATAATTCAATATAACTTTTTTGGAGGTAATAATATGACTGAACTTGAAAATTTTATTTTGGAAGGTAATATCAAAACATTACTCTTTAAGTTTTCTCTTCCTGCCATAAGTGTATTTTTAGCTAATGTATTATATAATCTTATTGATGCAATTTTTATAGGTAATCAGGCTAATGGTAGCTTAGGAATTGCAGCTTTAACTATAGTCTTTCCTATTCAACAAATAATACTGGCTCTTTCTCAAATGATCGGAGTTGGAATTGCTTCTATAATTTCTAGAAGTCTTGGAGCCGGAAATAAACTAAGAGCAGAAAAGGCTGTGGGTACTGCATTAACATCCTCTGTTCTATTAGGAATTTTAATTATGGTTATAGGACTGGCTTTCATAAGACCTATATTGTATATTTTTGGTTCCTTGGAAACCATACTACCCTATGCTGTAACATTCTTTAGAATTACTTTATATTGCAGTGTTTTTTTCGTTTTTAGTATTGTTTCCAATAGCATCATACAATCAGAAGGGCATGCTAATATTGCTATGATAAGCATGATAATAGGACCTGTAATTAATATTCCGTTAGATTACATATTGGTTACAAGACTTAAATATGGGATAAAAGGAGCTGCCATTGCTACAGACATTTCCCAAATAATATGTTTCATATTTTTATTGGTATACATCTGTTTTAATAGTAAAATTTTAGGAGTAAAAGTTAAAAATTTAGTAATTAATATAAAGTTATTAAAGGAAGCGATTTCCTTAGGAGTATCCACGTTTATGACTCAACTGGCTTATGGAATTGTAGCCATAGTATTAAATAATTCAATAAGAATTTATGGAGGATCTGACTTATATATTTCTGCAATTGGTATATATAATCGTATATTCGGGTTTATTACCGTTTCTATGTATGGAATTAGACAAGCTCTTCAGCCTATTATAGGATTTAATTATGGTGCTAAAAAATTCAATAGAGTAAAACAAAGCTTAAAGCTTGGAATTTTAACATCAGTTGTAATTTCATTGGGATTTTTAGTTATAATTATTAGTTTTACAAATAAAATAGCGGGTGTTTTTACATCTAATAATGAATTAATAGCATTGACGGTTCCTATTTTAAGAGTACTGATACTTATGAGTCCTTTAGTAGGTGTTCAAGTAATTGCTGCAAGTTTTTTTCAGTATATTGGCAAACCTAAGCCTGCATTATTTTTATCAATAATGAAACCATTTTTATTTTTAATACCATTAATGTTAATCATCCCAATATTTCTTAAAGTCACTGGTGTTTTTGTATCTGTTCCATTATCTGATTTTTTTACTGCAATGATATCTTTAATTTTTATATATCGTGAGATAAAAAAGATGAATGAATTAAACGTAATTCAAGGAAAAAATAAAAATGCACGTGTTTAGGAGAATTTTGAAGCTAATAACATAAATGAAAATAGCAGACAAATATAAGAATTTATTTGAGAATATAATTTAAACTCAACATTTGTTTTCTTTGCCTCCTTTAAAGAATGAATAACTCCTTTATTACAAAATTACTACGTTTTAAAATAGAAAGCAAACCATTTTTTAAAATTGTTAAATTTCAATATATCTTATATCTGGTGAAACTATCATTTGCTCAGCATATCCTTCTGAGGCTAATATAGCATTAAACATTTTATTTCTGATTTCAGATTCGTTTATGGTATTACTTGTATATGCAGTTAAATTGTAGAGATGATTAGTATTATAATCTGCTTATACATAGAATTGGGGGATGAGATAAAAAGGTATACGCAATTGAACAGAAGGATGGATTAATAAATGTTTATATTTATACCTTATTTGAAGGGTATGTATTTTCTAATGGAAAATTTGGTTCTTTATCTTCTGGAACAAATCCAGCACTCATTGTGTTAAGGAAAAATAAGGGTAAATTTAATGTTGTTAAATTTCAACAGCCCAAAGACGGAACTGATGAATATGTATCATCCATAAAAAAGATGTTTCCACGTAAATATGCAAAGGAAGCTATGGGTGATGCAGGCCGTGATTTAGGATTAGAAAAACAAATAAAATTAAAAGCTAAAGAATGGTTAAAGGCACAAGGAAGGACTGAATCACTTTCAGAAGAATAAAACTCTGTATATCATATTTTATTTTAAACGCTTTTATAAAAAGCATAATTATAAATAGTGCGATTCTAATTATATTAAGTTTGTGTAGATCGATTCTAACATGGCATGTCATAGATAAACAATATAAAAGAGAAACTGCTGAGCAAACAAAATTATGATAATTTCAAGTATAGAGTGTTTCGTTCAATTCTTAACTTGTTTCACAAGTGTAGATTATAGCGAAGTAAAATTTATTTTTTGAAGGTGAGATATGAAGATGAAAGATTATAATGTTGTGAAAAATGATTTTAATGAAATTTCACAACTTGATGAATCAAGATGGAATCATAATAATTGTTATTTTAAGCACCTCATAAAGCTTGTACCCAATACAGTTGAAACTTGCCTTGAAATAGGTTGTGGCAAAGGTGAACTTTCGTTTATGTTGTCAAAGAAATCCCAAAAAGTAATTGCAGTTGACCTTGCAGACAAGATGATTGAAAGGGCAAAAGTTTTATATCCGAATAAGAATATCGAGTATGTTTGTGGAAATATTCTCGATATGAAATTTGAAAATAACAGTCTTGATGTTATTATAACAACGGCAACAGCACATCATTTGCCTTATGCGTGGCTTCTATGTTTGGCAAAGGATAAACTAAAAGAAGGTGGTAAACTTATTATATTAGATCTTGTAAAAGCAAAGTCATTAGGTGATTATATTATATGGGGTAGTGCTTCTATCCCTGATATTGTAATGAACTTAATAAAAAACGGTAGGTTGAAAAAAGATGATGCCCATTCAAAAGAAGTTTGGGAGAGGCATGGTAAACATGACACGTATATGACAATGGATGAGATAAAAGCATTAGCACAAAAACATATCCCTACAGCAAAAGTTAAACGCAAACTTTTTTGGAGATATTCATTAGTATGGCAAAAATAGTTGGAAAACAAGTATATTCTGCAAATTTAAGTCACAATTCTTAACTTGCGTCACAAGTGTAAATAGAAGCAAAGTAAAGAAAATATCTTATATAAAAGGAGCACCATATTATGATTGATTTATACAATGGTATTTGTGAACTTTTTAAGAAAAATTCTGATATCTTATATGGTATTTCTAATATAAGCTTTAGTGAATATAAATCAGATTATAAATGTGCATTAGTTTTTGCTACTCCTCATACAGAATTATTGAGTATAAATAATTACAAAGAAGAGAAATTTGAAAGTTTAATATGTGAAGCGCAAGATCATATCAATTTATTATTAGAAAAGATTACTACCCTATTAAACAAATATAAAATTCAATATTACATACCACCTGTTGCACAGTCAAGTGAAGAGAAACTCATTGCGCCATTTTCATTTAAATTTGCAAGCATCAATGCAGGTTTAGGGTGGATAGGCAAAAATGATGTTTTGATTACAGAAAGATATGGGCCAAGGATAAGATTATCTGCAATATTAATTAATTATGACTTACCGCTAGAGAAACCTGTTACAATAAGTAAATGCCCACTTGAGTGTAATATATGCGTTAAAGCTTGCCCTCATAATGCATTAACTGGTTCTCAATGGAATATAAGGACAAAACGTGAAGAATTAATTAACTATAAATTATGCAATCAGAAAAGAAGCCTTTATTTAAAAATACATAACAGAAAACATTCTTGTGGATTATGTATGGTATCATGTCCTTTTGCAATATAAAATATCTTAAGAGTTGCTTTATTCTTATTTATGTTACTATTTATATATATGCAATTTACGACGATTTAACTTAAAGTGAAGGAGAATTTTACATTATGACTATTTATATTGCACTATTAAGGGGCATTAATGTAGGTGGAAAGAATAGTATTAAGATGGTGGAATTGAAACGAGTATTTGAATCGATTGGATTTTGTGAGGTAAAAACATATATTCAAAGTGGAAATATTCTATTCAAATCAAATGAAAGGGAAGAACTAGTGTGCAATAGAATTGAGCAGGAAATTGAGAAAGTCTTCGGATTATCCGTTAGGGTTGTTTTAAGAACAGCTGAAGAATTACAATTGATTGTTAAGAACTGTCCTTTTTCAAAGGAAGAAATATTGCAAGCAGAATTATTGTCTCAAACAGAGAGCCTATATGTGGCTTTTCTATCTAATCTTCCTCTTCAAGAAAAGGTTGAATGCTTAAATACTTATAAAAGTGAAAAGGATGAGTTTCGAATGGAGGGAAGAGAGATTTTCCTTTTATGTTATGATAGTATTAGAAAGTCCAAGATTGCTAGCAATCTTCAGAAATTGGGTGTCTCTTCAACTGTACGTAATTGGAAAACAATAAACAAGCTCGTCGAGCTGGCAAAGGCTATGGAAATTTAAGGAGAAATAGATGATCATAATTATTTATGACGGGTTATTCTCAACTTGTATTATAGGTATAGGTTATTACGGAACATTATTTTATAATATAAAATTGTAACTCTGCAATAATATACTATATGCTATTTAAGCTTAGATGTATAATTTATGAGAATACTTTGAAAGGAGCTTGATTCATGAATATTACATCTTTTCTTATTTACTGTATTATTGTTACAGTTACTCCAGGGCCTACGAATATTGTAATATTGTCTACAGTAAATAATTTTGGCACAAAAAAAGCAATGGAATATACATATGGAGCAACTGTTGCATTTGGTTTATTACTTGTTATTTCAGCTATGTTAAATACTGTGCTTATGGCGGTAATACCCCGAATTTTGCCTATTATGCAGATAATCGGGAGCTTTTATATTATCTATCTTGCTTATCAAATATACAAAATGGATACATCAAAATCAATTGAAAAACAAACTGCTACCTTTATGTCTGGCTTCCTTATGCAGTTTATAAATCCAAAGGTCGTACTGTTTACAATGACAGTAATTCCAAGCTTTGTTATGCCATACTACACTGCACCGTCTACTTTGGCCATATTTGTTACATGTATAGCAATTATTGGATTTATGGCATTTATTACATGGGTACTTTTTGGTACAATCTTTAAGGAATTTTTTCAGAAACATCAAAAGACTGTTAATATAATTATGGCATTATTTTTAGTTTACTCTGCAATAATGGTATCTGGTGTGAGTGAGCTAATTAAGAGGTGATTTATATGGATAAGTTTATATATAAAAAATCAGCAGGTATTACTGTGTTGTCAGCAAGTTTTGCTAATTTTAAATATAAAAAGCACGCTCACAAGGAATATGCAATAGGTGTAACATTGCGTGGTATTCAGCAATATAACTTGGAGGGAAGTTTTCAATCATCATATAAAAATGGCATTATGCTTTTTAATCCAGAACAGCCCCATGATGGAATGGCACATGATGAGGCAGGTATTGATTATGTTATGCTATATATTGAGCCAACATTATTTTTGGAGATTCTTGAAAAAAAGAATATAGTTAGTTTTTCTTCTCCTATTGTGTATAATTACAGACTTGAACAACGAATATTAGATCTTTCTAATGCAATATTAAGAGAAAAAGATGAAGCATTATGTAGTGAATTACTTTTATCTCTTGCAGATAGCTTTACTCAAACTAATCTTTGTAGAAGTTACAAGAAAGATAATGCTCTGATTGTAAAAGCAAAGGATATGATTTGCTGCAGCTTAAAAAACGTATTGAGACTTGATGACATTTGTAAAGAGCTTGATATGTCAAAATTTAAGTTTATCAGATTATTTAAAGCTAATACTGGAATCTCACCATACCAGTATTTTCTTAACTATAAGGTAGAATTTGCAAAGAAGTTAATAGAGAAAAATAGAGATGTTTATTCAGCAGTGGCAGAATGTGGCTTTGTTGATTTAACGCATTTAAATAAACATTTTAAAAGTATATATGGAATAACAACATTTGAATATATGTCACACTTAAATTGAGGAGGAGTTTTTAAGGTGGAATTTGTTAACAAGATAGTAGTTATAATTAGAGATGACCTTTTGGTATGGCAAAAACTAAATGTTACAGCATTTTTAATGAGCGGAATTGGAGGGACTCAAAATATTATTGGAGAGCCTTATGTTGATGGTGACGGGGTAGCTTACCTACCGATGTCACAACAACCCATTATGATTTATTCCGCAAGTAACCAGGAATTGAAAGAGGTACTGAAAAAGGCCCTTACTAAAGAAGTTAAGATGACTATCTATACCGAAGAAATTTTTAAGACCTATAATGATAAGGACAATCTTTCAAAGGTTGCAGAGTATAAAACTGATGACCTAAACCTTGTAGGTATTGGCATGATAGGCAAGAAGAATCATATTGATAGGCTGACAAAAAGACTTAAACTACACCACTAGATAAGTAGAGCATTATAATGCCCATGGATACATATTTTTCTTATATTGTAAAATAAGTATATGTTCATTTCAAATAGGGGTGGTTATAATATATTTACGGATTTATCATATACAACTTTTAGTTGGGTACAAGTGCAAAAGGTAGTATATATTGCACAATTGTAATTTTTTATATAATAAATTGGAGGCAGGATGGAGTGTTTTCAAATGTATACTCGGTTCCTGCCATTTACTTGCATTTAGAGATATCATGTAGTTATATGGATGTATTCATTGGGATAAGGTTGCACTTTAAAATGGAGAAATTAAATTTGTACCAGGTACAGCGGCAAACATTCTATTAGAAGTAAATTTTTCACCATCCCAGGAGAGCATGTTTTCAATAAATCCTAGAGTATCGCTGTTAGTGGTACCAATAATACGTTGGAAGGCGAGTAAATCAAAAGTGTTATTTTTTTCGTCATTTACCATTGGGACCAATGAACTTATGGCAAGGACCTCTCCATGTACAGGTTCCTTTAATTTATCGTTTTCAGCATAATATTGAGATAAATAATCATGACCCTTGTAGCTTATGTCTAGTATAAAAAGCTTGTTTAGCATGACATTACTTACATCAACCTTATAGAGGTCAGCATAATCTACTTTATACTTAAATTCTGTGTTGTATTTGTCAAAATTAAAGATTTCTTTAAGTTCATTATTTTTAAAGGAATAAATGTAGTAGTAACCATACCCGCCGCTTCCACCTGAATCAATGCTTACTTTTATGTCATCTACATTATCCTTTGTAAAGTCACCAAGGAACAATCTAGGGTTATAGCCTGAATTAAATTCAGGAGTGAAGGTTTTTGTTTTGTTTCTGCGTCCATCCTCGATTACAACAGTAATGTTGTCGGTAAAGATTCCAGTTGCACCATCTGGTTTATTTCCATAGAGAAATACTTTGTCTAGTATACCGTCTCCATTTACATCACCAATTTTCACATCAAGTAGATATGTTTTTTGACGAAGAAAGTTTGTATTAGCATATTTTTTAGGAAGGGTGATATCATAGTTTGAAAAAGTCCCCCAGTTTTCTAATTTATTATATTTCGGGATAGATGACATAAAGTAAACTATTATTGATTCATTATCCAGTTCAGGATGTGCTCTAAAGAATTTTCTATCGCCATATCTAATAGCCTCTAGAGCAAAGGGTAATTCCCGTCTAAAGATCTTATTTCTTATGGCTGCTTTAGCAGGGCCCAATTTTCCATCAACATATAAATAAATGTAACAAAAGTATTGATTTTTAGCTTTAACCCATTCACCAAGAACTTCGTCTCTCGCAGCATTAATCTTATCATAAGCATATGTTAAGCCCATATTTAAAAAAAGTTCTGCAGTTATATCAGAATGAGTAAGAGTATAGCGTCTTGGTATAATAGGCTCGGTAACCGTAACCCCTTCTCTAAATTCCACTGAAAGTTTTTCAGGGTTTAGTCTGCTCATTCAATCCACTCCTGTAATAGTATTCCAATAGAAACATTATATGATAGTTAAAGCAATAGGGTGATAAACTGCAGGATTCACTTTTTATACAGGAACAAATAGGAGGGACAAGAGCAGAGCGGGAATAATTTATCCGAATGCTACCATTGCTAACACCCCCATCGCACTCTGTGAAAGCGATTCACACAAAATTAAAAATTTTGGTTCTCTGCTTTTCTATCAAAGTGGGGGATAAGAGGTGGTACGCACCTGGATAAGTTCTTCTCCTAAAGGATAACGTATTCTAAGTGCTAAAGACACTAAGAATACTGTTAATAAGATTCAAAAGGAGATAAGTATTTCTCATAAGCAAACTCCACCTGAAACTAAGAATCACTTGATTAATGGTCTTAACAGGACAGTATATTTTTGCCATATTATAAAATTGTATATAATATTATGTATATCCTAAAAAAACAAAATAGTTTTAATAAAGAAATAATTTTAGCATATATTTTATTAGAAGCATTTTTATATTTATAAAGTTTAGGAGGATAGCATTAATGAAAGAACAAGTACTAAGTATATTAATTCAACTTATTTTAGGTGTAGTTGGAATTATAGCAGGCTATGTACTTAAGAAGATTTCAAATGCATTAGAATTACAAAAGCAGTCTAGTATAGCAAAAAAGGGTGCATATAACTATAAGCATGCTCTTAATATGGCAAAAGGACTGTACTATGTGTTAGAAGATGAGTTTAGTTCTCTAAAAAAATCAGGGAATGGCAAAAAAAGTGAAATGGAAAAAAGGTTGTTAGAAGTAATACCAAGCCTTACACAGAATGAATTGGATGCTATAAATAAAGAGGTGTGCTGTGTTGTCAAACCATTAGTGCAGCCCGTGGAGATAGAGCAGGTGACTACAGAAAATACAGTAAACGATAAAATAACTTAGAACAACTTATCTAGGCGGATAGCAGTGCTTATTTCTAGCTTCAAAGAAGATGGGAGTATTAGCTAATTACTGCCTTTGGATAAAACAAATAAAACCTAGGGCCATAAATAAAATGTACCCTATCAGATAGACACTTGAAAAAAGTCTACTCGATAGGGTATTTTTATTATAATGAAACAGATAAAGTAGGAGTGGATAAGATGAGTAATAAGATATTTTCAGAAGAAGAAATTGAAATACTGTCAAACAATACCTATGTTAAGCACGTAAGTGAGAAAGGAATTACTTATACCGATGAATTTAAGCATATTTTCGTAAGTGAGAATGAAAAAGGAAAGTTTCCGAGACAAATATTTGAAGAATGTGGTTTTGATATAAGTATTTTAGGAATGGAACGTGTAAAATCATCAGGTAAAAGATGGCGTGCTGCATATAGAAAACAAGGAGTACTTGGACTTAAAGATACTAGAAAAGAGAATTCAGGGAGACCTAGAGAGAAGGAACGTACATTACAAGAGAAGTATGAACGTTTAATGGCGCAGAATAGATTATTGAAAGCTGAGAATGAACTGCTAAAAAAAATCGATATGTTGGAAAGGAGGATGATAAAAAAGAAGTAAGATTAATATCAGCGCAAAAATTTCAGCTTATCAAATCAATAGTTAATAAGTATAAATTGAGGAATATGATTAGTTATTTATGTGAGATTGCAGAAGTATCGCGTTCGGGATATTATAATTATTTCTCGTCAAAATCTCAGCAGGCAAGACAAAACCGTGATATGGAAGATGATTCGGTTAGGGATATCATTTTGAAGGCATTTAACTTTAAGATGCGTAAAAAAGGTGCAAGACAAATCAAGATGACACTAGAAGGTCATTTTGGAATCTTATATAATTTGAAACGCATCCGAAGGATTATGAAAAAATATAACATTGTTTGTCCTATTAGGAGGGCAAATCCTTATAGAAGAATGATGAAGGCAACTAAGGAACATAGAGTGCTTCCTAACTTGTTAAATAGAAAATTCAAACAGAATGTACCTGGTAAGGTACTTCTTACAGACATAACCTATTTGTTTTACGGTAATGGCAGAAAATCTTACTTATCAACAGTTAAAGATGGCTCAACCAATGAGATTTTAGCATACCATCTTTCTGACAAGATAACCCTAGATATAGTAACAGACACAATACATAAGTTAATGAGCAATAGACAAGTAAAGTTAGCTAAGGATGCATTCATCCATTCAGATCAAGGTGCTCATTACACAAGTCCTGTCTTTCAGAACCTAGTTAAAAGCTATAAGTTAAACCAGTCTATGTCTAGACGAGGTAATTGCTGGGATAATGCTCCACAGGAGTCTTTTTTCGGTAACTTTAAAGATGAAGCTCTCATAAAATCTTGCCAATCCTTAGATGCGCTTAAACAAGAGATAGACGAGTATATGCTCTACTATAACAACTATAGATATCAGTGGGGATTAAAAAAGATGACCCCTGTTCAATACAGAAATCATCTTCTTAATTTAGCCTAGTCTTTTTTTATTGCCCTTGACAAAGGGGTACATTTCAAAATGTTCTAGGTTTTATTATTTACATAATAAATTTTATTATATATAAAATTATAAAGATTATATATTTTATAAAAATTATCAATTTATATTTCGTATTGTCTTTGATTATGCAAGAATATATTAATTTTATTTTTAAAAATCTATTTTTTCTTTAAGAGATGTTATAAATTTGAATCTTCATTTTCAATATTTACTTTAAGGGTTTCTTCTACGTATATACTATCTAAATCGATTTTTTCATTTTTAATAAAGAATTCAGCTAATCTATGTATTGTGGTATCCCCATACATAGGTACATTTTCTTCACTTTCCAAAATATATTTTATATTTTGTGTAGTAGGGTTTACAAATTTTTTAATTCCCCAAAGTTTACAATAGTTTGTAGAATGCTTATCCTGTTTTATGTCTACATTGGCAGTGTTGTTATCATATACAAAAGTATGTTCTTCATCTGATATTCTAATTTTCATAGTCAATATTTCTCCTTTCATTATTTTTTATATATTTATTGCATACCAAATATTAAAGAAAGTCAATACATTTTAATTATTTAAAGAAATTTTTTAAATAAATACTCTTGATAAAGTAAGAGATAATTTTATAATACATTAGTATATGTAATATGTTATGCAACTATTGTATTATTTAGTATTATAAATGCTTATAATGCTAATAATATTTTTAAAAGCAGTAAATAATATTAAATATAAATTATAGTTTTTGGTGATAAAAAAATTTTCGAGCAAAATTAGTCGAAAAAAATAAATATGACAAAAAATACTTTAAAAAATGTTGACACTAATAAAAAAGTATGATATCCTAAAAAGGCCGTCGAAGAAGATGGTAGAATGATCCTTGAAAATTAAACAGAATAAGAAGAATAGGTAAACTTATTTATAAGAATAAACCAGCAATTCTTTTGAGCTGCGAAAGCAGTAAAGAAAGTAATTTCGTAAT
>NZ_JBJHZX010000064.1:0-16015 GCF_045310515.1 Candidatus Clostridium eludens
AAGTCCATTTTTAATATCCTTAATCACTAGTTGGATCATAAGGTTACCATTAACATTATATTTTATATATCTTTTAAGGCTTTCCATCATTTATGTTTGGTGGATTACAGTGTTGCAGTGGGGGGTGGATGCGATACTTATGTTTATATGTTTACAGAGGAAAGTGATTTCTTCTAAATAATCAATAGTAATAGTTATACTAAGATTCTATTCTTAAATAATTTGAAGTCTTCTAAGAACAATAAAACTTATATTCCGTAGAATTCTCTACAATAAAAAATAGTAAGAAATATAAGTTTTTCCCTGTAAAAAAGCTGACTCGAGGCCAGCTAAAAAAATTTTGAAAGAAATAATCTTGCCTAACAATATGCCAGAATCTTCACATTGCATACGATATATAGAAAATAATTTTAATCAAGATGTAAGGTATCCTTCAAATAAAAATTTTTATAATAAAAGACCAGGTAAATTCTAAAGCTTTAATTATAGATGAATTATTCTTACATTATTTGGTCTTAATCTCGTAATATGCTACTTTATGTGTAATAACTTTATCATTTGTTTTATTATTAAATTGAACGATATCTACTCTGTGTTTACCCACAGTAAGCTCATTACCTTTCAAATTTATATTTAATTTACTATCTGATAGTTGATGTTTAGTATTTAGAGCACTATCTACAAATATATAACTCAGATTTTTTCCATTAAAACCACTGGTGTTTAATTCTAGCTGTTCAACTTGAGTATCTTTTTTTGTATATATAATAGGAGTAGCTCCATTTTTAGAAGTACCAGATGAAGTGGATATATAAAAACTACCTGTGCCCATATCAGCTTGTAGGTCATTTGGAAGTTTCATTAAATCATTTTTAGCTTGATTTGGTGCATTTTCTACTTTATTTTTAACTGTACTGGTTCCACAACCTACTAAATTTATAATAATAAACAAAGTTGTTATAATTAATAAAAGCCTTTTTTTCATTCAGACATCTCCTTTAAGATATAAAATTCTAGTATATTTTTATTATGCTTATTTTTAAAAATAATATTAATCTTTGTTTCAATTGGCCATATAAATTTTATATTACACTAGAAGAACTTCATTTCAGTAATTTATAGGATATTTATTTTTAAGTATAGTAAAATCTCTTATATTTAGTAATAGTTTAGGATTGTCGGTTATTATGCCATCGACACCCAAATTAATTAGCTTATGCATAGAAGTTTGGCCATTGACTGTCCAAATGTATATTTTTTTATTAGAATTATGAATGTTTTCAATTAAAGTTTTTGTTACTAAATTTTCTTCTATACTATAAAAATTTACGTTCATTGAATACAAACTCATACAAGGATTGGTTACTATATAGCCTATAATAATATTAGGATCTAATTTTCTTATATTAGTTAAAATAGTACAGTTTGAAGACTGGATGATACAGTGATTAATAAAATTATTTTTTTTAATAATATGAATAACTTTTTTCGTTAAATCAGTAGTGTTACCGTAAGGCTTAATATGTATAATTAAATTAAGCCTTCCTCTACTATATTTTACCACTTGCTCTAGAGTGGGAATTTTTTCAACCATATAGCCAGGAAGATTTAATGCTCCTATGTTTAATTCCTTAATTTCATTATAACTTAATTGGCTAACTTTTTTATTTAATCCTGTTAGCCTCTTTAAGGTTTTATCATGCATTAATACTACTACTCCATCTTTTGTTTCTTGAACATCAATTTCAGCATAATTTACTTTATACTCCACAGAATCCTTAATGCCACCCATAGAATTTTCAGGCTGATCTATAAAGCACTTCGCTCTATGGGAAATAACCTCTACTTTTTTAAAATCCAAAATATTATTTATTTTGTTTAAATGATTCTCAAAGGTAACTATGCTGGATTTTGATGATGTACACAAAATCATAGATAAAATAAGTGAAATTAACAGGCAGCTTTTATGAGTGGCTTTATTCATTTCGATTTTTCACCTCTAGTTGTTTGGGTATAGTATTATACCATTAATTTAGAATAGGAAAGAATTTAAAATTAATAGTCATTTATGTGTATAAGAAAAAAACGTATATCTTTATCTCCCCATCCTAAATCCCATGGAACGTGATATCTGTCCGTTGTATGAGAGTTAACTAGAGGATATTTGTGGCTATCAAATCCTGTTACTATTCCAAAATGATCTATATTTCCTCTTCCATTTTCATAAGCTATTAAATCTCCAAGCTGCAAACTATTAACTATTCCATTTGACATACCGGGTTGGGAAGTTGTTAATTCATTAAAGGTTCCAATTTTTATAATAGTTCCTCTACCACTATATAATAAATAATTTTTTAGACCATCTGCATTTGCCCACGCTGTAGTACCAGGGTGCCATACGTCATTGATACGCATTGAGCCGCCTTCTTTGTCTCCTAGTATCTGAGAGGCAAAGTTAGTACAATCTCCCCCTACACCATTGTAGTCATCATATTTTTTATTATATTTAAAATTGTTACCACTTCCCCAAGCTGCTCCACAATATTTATCTGCATATGCTATGGCCTTCTCTCTATTGTAGATTTTTTTATTAGGATTAGTTGTATACATAAAATTTTTTATACATAATAAGGTGTTTTTTAATGAATTAATATTACTATTTAAGTTAAAAGTATAGGATTGCAATGAATCTTCAAAACAATCGGTATACCAGTCACTCAGTATAAGCCATTTATTATTTTTCTTAATTAAACTTGCAGTATGACGTATGCCTACCCCAAATGAATTTAGTGGATTAACCGGAGGTGTTCTGTATGCATAATCAAATTTATAGCTTTCCTCAAGAATTAGCTTTAATGCATTGCCAGAAGGTATAACTTTTTTGATTCTTACAGTAGATTCGATCTTTTTGAATTCCATATCCCTTCGAGTAGACCAGTCTTTTAAATATTTGACCCTTTTTATTTCATGATCTAATGCATATCTGCCACTTGGCTTAGAAGTATCATAGTAATTGCTTAATGTTGAATAATCGCCAGTTGTAAGAGCAAGGCAGCGAAAATTATATATTTTTTCAATTTCTACAGCTAGTTCATCTTTATTTATGTGGCTTATAGATCGAAAAGCTGAGCTTTTATGTATCGGTAAAAGTAAAAATACAATTATAAAAATTCCTATTTTTACTGACATACATTTTAATTTTAGCAATATATCCCTCCTAAAATATAGAATAATGATGTATTATTCAGTATCCCTAAAAACTTCTATAGAATATATCATTAGAGGTTTAGTACAAAATTATGTTAAGAATATATTGCCAGTCATTATATTAAGTTTTTTGCTAACAATAATTTATGTATATTTATATAAAAGTTTAATTATTTAGAAGGTGTATAAATTGAAGATTAAAAGATATTATTTTATAGTTTGGTTAATATTTTTAAGTATTTTTTTGATAACCGATTGTATAGGTTTTCAATACAGTGATAGGTTAAATGTCAGAGCGGCATCAAATACGGCTTATGATGAAAAGGTAATATATTTAACTTTTGACGATGGACCCAGTGTAATCACAGATGAAGTTCTTGATATATTAAAAACAAATAATGTAAAGGCAACATTTTTTTTAATAGGAAATCAGATTGAAGAAAATAAGTCAACTGTAAAGAGAATATATGACGAAGGACATAGCATAGGACTTCATACTTGCAGCCATAAAATTAGGAAAATATATTCTAATCAGAATGCTTTTATAAAAGAGATGAATAATACACGAGAGGAGATAAGTAGTGTTGTTGGGATAAAGCCAAATATAATAAGATTTCCTCAAGGTAGTAGAAAACATTTAAATAAAAGTATGCTGAAAAAATTGCATGAATATAATTATAAGGTATATGATTGGAATATAGTTATTTCTGATGGGATAAAAGCAAAAACTCCACCAGAAAAGCTTTTTAGGGAAGCTACAGGGGGGAAAGATAAACCCAACCCTATTATATTGCTTATGCACTGTGATTATATGCATAAAAATACATGTATAGCTCTTCCTAGAATAATAAATTATTACAAGCAAAATGGCTACGAATTTAAGATCATTACAGATGATACTCCAGAGCTATATTTCCCTATATCTCTATATAACGCACAAAATAAATTACATACGTAAACACAATCTATTAATCACAGTTTCCGGAATTTGATTAACCCAGTTAACGAACCATTAAACAGCAGTCCTAATTTCTTTTACACTCGAAAAGAAATCATTATTAATAACCTCGTCTTTCATCCAGCTCCATAAACCTTCTATGATATTCATTTGGGGACTATATATAGGAAGAAAAATTAATGTAATACGATAACTATTATGATCTAAAAATTGTTCAAGCAAACTTGCATAGTGAACTTTAGAATTATCAAGAATCATAACTATTTTACCTTCTGGATATTGTTCAAGTACATTTTTAAGAAATTCTAAAAATATCTCAGCATTATATTTACTATGTTCTTCACAATAAACTTTCCCAGTTTCATAGTTGATAATTCCTAAAAGCTTTACTCATTCATGTTTTCCATAGACTGGAATCATTCTTTACTGACCTTTAGGAAACCATGTTTTACATATTGCTTGATAATCTCTAATCATTGACTCATCTTCAAAAAGAATGTGGTCAATATTACCATCAATCAGATTTTTTTAAAACCTCAAATTCTTGCTTAAAGGTTTCTTGCTTTTCAGGATCTGCTTTTGCCAGTGTATACGTTGGTCTTGTATAACTAAGATTTAACCTGTGTATGCAGCATACCTCTAATACTATACTCAACATTGAAATTATCCCTAACCCATTTTCGTGCTATATTGGAATGCCAGTTTTTTCGATATCTAAAACCAATCTCGTCAGGAGTCTTTGTAGTTATTATAACTTGATATCTAATATGCATACGCTTATTATTAGTAGTTCTTAATAGATTTTTAATATTTTTATTTCTTCTTTTTCACAGGCATCTTCGTTATGCATATTATCAACTCCTGTAATAATAATTTTATTTTAGTATATCATTATTTAGATAGACTTTTGAAGGACAGTTTTAAATATGCTTAATTTTTTATGCGTTATATATAATAAGACTGTATTAAATGAATATACAAATATGGCTAAGATGATTAAAAGACAAATATATAGCATAGCAAAATTTGATCTTAATTAACCAAAAACTTTTATGCTAATTAGAAAATTAACTTATATATGCAATCGGATTTATTTTGATTGTTATATAAGGGGTTTACCAAAATTGATGAAGAACCATACTAAATATTATATTTACATTCATTTTTGTTATTTCATGGTAAATGATTTGTGGTAGCTAATTCTATATAGGATTATACTAATTTGAATATTAATTATTACAAAATTACTTATTTTCATTAACATAAACTAACGTTAATGCTTAAGTAGTTTATGTAATCAAAAATTCTGGCATAAGCCTTAATTTTGTGGCGAGTTTCTAATTTGTTTTTAATAATATATTGAGATAATATAAAAGAAAAATATAAACCAATATATTAGATTGGGTACTTTATTATTTTAAACCAGGAGAAATTTTGAGTGAAAAATATTAAATTTTCGTTATTATTTGTATCGCTGTCGGCAGGGGCAAGATGGAGGTTGAAATGAAGAAAAGCAAAATACTTGTTTTAGAGGATGAAAAGCAATATGCCAGATATATTGAACTTGAACTGATACATGAAGGATATGAAGTAGTAATTTCATACAATGGTATTGAGGGAATTGAAACTGCAAAAAATAATGAAATTGATTTACTGCTGCTGGATATAAATCTTCCGGGAATGAGTGGGATGGAGGTTTGCAAGCGAATACGTCAGTTCTCTTCAGTACCAATAATAATGGTGACTTCTAGAGATGAAACAATTGATAAGGTAATGGGACTTGATTTAGGAGCTAATGATTACGTTACTAAACCATTTGTTATAGATGAATTTCTGGCAAGGATAAGGGCAGCGATCAGAAAGAGTGATATCATCAAGAAAGAATCAAAGAAATTAAAAATAAACGACCTTATTGTTGATACTTTAAAACGAAAGGTCACTCGTGGGAATCAATCCATTGATCTAACAAAACGTGAATATGACCTTTTAGAATACCTTGCAATAAATAATGGCATAGTCCTTACAAGAGATAGAATCATTGAAAATGTTTGGGGATATGATTATGAAGGAGATATTAATGTTGTGGATGTATATATTAAGTATTTAAGAAGTAAGGTGGATGAATCCTTCGAGACAAAACTTATTCATACTATAAGAGGGGTGGGCTATATGATAATGGAGGAAGAGAAGGGATGAGCTTAAATTTTGACAGATTCAGAAAAATATCATGGAAGCTCACAATAATTTATTCTGCAATATTTTCCATACTATGGATATTCCTCAGTGCATCAATTTTATATGGAGTCAGATATTTTCTTATCAACCAGTCAATAAATCAAGTTGAAAGCAGTACTAATATTATCATACAGAACATTATCGGAAATGAAAAGGAGCAAACTGATATTACTGATCCTGAACTTTTAAGTGAAGCACAGTCAAACAGAGAAATAAATATAAAGATTGCCAATTCTCAGGGTAGTATTGTAAACTCCTCCAATAATTTTAACACAAAATGGATTAGTATGACTTCAAAAATAAATACTATTATGGTCGTTGAAAAAGGAGAAAAACATATTGTTGTTAAGAACAGCAAAATAATGAGCGGAAATTCCGTAAAATCCTATATTCAGGTTGCAAAGGATATGACGAATGAGGACGGATTTATGAATCTCCTTTTTACATTTTTAACAATAGTTAATCTTATAGAGATAGTATTAGTGGTTTTTGTAGTATACCTAACAAGTAAGAGGATACTAAAGCCCATAGATAAAATAACAAATACTGCAAAAAGTATAAGTGTAAGGGATTTGAATGAAAGAATCGAGGTTAAGGTGGCGGATGATGAACTGGGGCGTCTGGCAATCACTTTTAATGAAATGATTGAAAGGTTAAAAATATCCTTTGATAAACAGAAACAGTTTGTGTCTGATGCGTCACATGAACTTAGGACACCAATTGGGGTCATTCAGGGGTATGTAAATCTTATTGACAGATGGGGAAAATATGATGAAGGTATACTTAATGAATCAATTCAAGCAATGAAAATCGAAACAACAAATATGATTGAATTAATAGAAAGTCTATTGTTTCTTGCCAGAGGTGATGATGAAAAGAGCAGGCTCCAAAGGGAAAGGTTTAATTTGAAGGGATTGGCCAAGGAAGTAATAAATGACAGTAGACTGGTTGATCAATATCATGATCTGGGTTTTGATATTGATGATAAAATATTTATCAATGCGGACAGAAAAATGATTAAACAGGCATTGCGTTCTTTGGTTGACAACAGTATAAAATATACACCTGAGAATGGGAAAATAGAAATATTGGCGGAAAATATTGATAGAGACATAAAGATAATAGTTCGGGATACAGGTATAGGCATTCCGCAAGATGAAATAGAAAAGATTTTTGACAGATTTTACAGAGTAGATAAAACACGCTCAAAGGATGCAGGTGGAAGTGGTTTAGGGCTTTCCATTGTGAATTGGATTGTAAGTGTACATGATGGAAAGATTTTTGCTGAAAGCGAAACAGGAAAGGGCACAAAAATGATAATGCTGCTTCCCAAAGGCTGAAATTAAGCATAAGGTAGTTAATTTTAAAATTGATTTCTGAGAACGATATAAAAACTGCAGTTGATTGGTAGGAAGATTAATACTTACAATCAACTGCAGTTTTATTATGTTATGAGGTTAGCGGTGCCCAATAAATTAATAAAATAAATTACATTTTTCTAATCGATTTATAATTTTTAAGATACATAATGGTATTGAGATATTAAATCTAAAGCCTTAAATCTTAAAATGCAATAATAAATCCAGTAAAATTTAAAACTAATAAAAATTAAGGAGGTTATCAAATGAAAAAGAAATTTTATCTATCTATTATTATAGTAATTTTTATTGTTTCCGGTGCTACAGCTTGTTCACTAAGAAATGGAGCAAAAAAGGAGCCTGTTAAAAGCAGTACGGTTAGTACAGCGAAGAATACACAGAAACAAGGGGAAGCAAACCCTATAAGTACTCAAAACTCCGTTTCAGTAGAAAAACCAGTGGCGGCGGAGAATAATCCAGCAGGTGATATCCCAGACTCACAAGTATTTGTAAAATATACTTCCACAGCCGGTGGTTATGAATTACAGGTACCAGAGGGATGGGCTAGTACAGAAAATGGTACTGATGTAAGCTTTACGAATAAATATGATGGTGTCAAGGTAAACCTTGTAAATGTTACAGGCCCCATTACTCTCGACAGTATAAAGAAAAATCAAGTAACTGACTTAGAGAAAACAGGAAGAGCAGTAACTGTAAAAAGCGTTAAAGAAGCAAAGCTTTCTGGAATGCAGGTTTTTGTGGTTTCTTACGAGTCAAATTCAGACCCCAATCCTGTAACTAACAAGCAAATACGATTGGAAAATCAGAATTTTTACTTTTATAAGGATGGGAAGATGGCTGTTGTTACAGTTTGGGCACCTTTAGGCGCTGATAATGTGGATCAATGGAACTTTATGTCTAATAATTTTAAATGGAGGTAATTATGAGTTTGTTACAAGCAATTGATCTTTATAGGTTTTTTCATATAGAAGATGAAGAAACACTAGCTTTAAAGGGAGTAAGCCTCAACCTTGAAGCCGGCGAAATAGTTGCAGTTATTGGACCTTCAGGAAGCGGAAAGTCAACACTTCTGGCATGCCTTTCAGGCATAGATGAGCCTGATGGAGGTTATGTTGAAGTCTCAGGTAAGAGGCTCAGTAGAAAGTCTGAGGCTTACAGAGCAGCCATTCGTGCCTCTGAAATAGGTATTATGCTTCAAGCAGGAACCTTGTTTGATGGACTTTCTGTATATGATAACATCCTAATGAGAATGCAGTTAGGTGGAAAAGTTGATAAAAACCGAATAGCGAAGCTATTAAAGAATGTTGGAATTTCACACAGGGCACATTCATATCCTGCCCAAATATCAGGGGGAGAGGCTGCACGGGCAGCGTTAGCAGTAGCCTTGTCAACAAATCCCAAAATACTGTTGGCAGATGAGCCTACCGGTGAAGTTGATGCTGATACGGAAAAACAAATAATTAAGCTGTTAAAAAGCTATTGTGAAAAGGGCGGTGCTGCTGTAATTGCAACTCACAGTAGCAGTGTTGCAGCCCATGCGAGCCGTGTTATAAATTTACGTGACGGGAGGATTATCTATGGCAATTGATTATTTTATTAGGTTAGAAAATGTAGCTAGAACATATTTTCAAGGAGATACAACAATTGAAGCTTTGAAACACGCTACCTGCGATATATGTCCAAAAGACCGTATATCCATAATTGGCCCCTCAGGCAGTGGAAAATCAACTTTGCTTCATATTATGGCAGGATTGGACGATCCTACTGCAGGTTCTATAGACTGGCCTCTTTTAGGCAGTAAAGAAGTACTCAGACCTGCACAGATTGGATTTATCTCACAAACCAGGAGTCTTATGTCTTCCTTGAATGTAATTGAAAACATTGCTTTACCCCTTGTGCTTATGGGCAAGAGATATCAAGAGGCAATTGATACTGCATCAGACTTATTAAAGAGGATGATGCTTTCGGACATTTCGCAAAAATTACCTAATGAGTTATCCGGAGGCCAGCTTCAAAGAGTTGCAGCAGCAAGAGTTCTTTCAACAAAGCCTATGGTGATACTTGCTGATGAGCCTACAGGCCAGCTTGATCATTGCACTTCTGAACACTTACTTGATATTCTTTTTGAGTATATTGATGACACTGATACTGCAGTTGTAATTTCTACACATGACTTGGAGATTGCTGGTCGGATGGATAAAAGATGGCAAATCAATTATGGTGCACTGGAGGTGAATGCAACATGAGCATAATAAAATGGATACAGGCTATTTTGGTACAACGAAAAGGAAGAACAGCTGCGGTTATTTTAAGTGTAGCTATGACGGTGGCACTGCTGTCAACAATAGCTTCCTTTATTGCCTACAGTGGTGCTGTTATGAGTATACGGGCTGTAAGAGATAATCCTACTGACTGGCAGATAGATCTGGTACCTGGCGCAGATATTCAGAAGGTACAGGAGGCTGTGGGGAATACAACAAAATATACTGCCTTAGAGCAAGTTGGATATGCAGATGTGAAAGGCTTTAAAGCTAATACAGAGGGTTCTGTACAGACAACAGGAGCAGGTAAGGTGCTTGGAATCAGCGATGCATTTATAAATAAATTTCCCGGTCAGATGCGGAAACTTGTAGGAAGTAATAAAGGAATACTAGTAGCTCAGCAGACCGCAGCCAATTTGCATGTGAAACCGGGAGATACTGTAAGTATTATGCGTACAGGACTTCCGTCTGTAGATGTTAAAGTGGAGGGAGTAGTAGACCTTCCAAATGCCGATTCACTTTTTCAGGGCATCGGCCTTCCTGCAAATGCAGCACCTCAGGCACCGCCTGATAATGTAATGCTGCTTCCACAGCAGCTGTGGCACAGTATTTTTGATAATCAGGCTACAGTGAGACCTGATTCAGTAAGAATGCAGTTCTTTGTAAATATCAGTCATAGCCTACCGGCAGATCCTAATGCTGCCTATATATATGTACAAGGCTTGGCTAATAATCTTGAAGCTAGAATTTCAGGCAGCGGCTTAGTTGGAAATAACATAGGGGCAAAATTATCGGCGGTAAGGGAAGATGCACTTTATGCCAAGGTTTTGTTTCTGTTTTTAGGATTACCTGGAGCGGTTCTGGCAGCTCTTCTTGTAATATTTATTACTGCTACAGGAAGAGAACACAGGAAAAAAGAACAGGATCTTTTAAAAATTCATGGGGCATCTTCAACCGAGATATTAAAGCTCCAAAGTCTTGAAGGAATTATAGCAGGAATTGGAGGAAGTTTACTTGGAATAGTACTTACTATAATGATAAATAACTTCATTATTCCTAAAGGGACAACAACAGCAAGTACTATTTTGATATGGACAATAATTTCCTCACTGGCTGTATTCATATTGTCAGTAACAGCAGTTTTAAATCCTGTACTCAAAGACTTAAAAAGTCAGTCCACTGCGGCCTACAAAAACAGCCAAAGAAATGTTAAACCTATATGGCAGAAAATATATCTGGATGTGATACTGCTTGCATTATCAGGCTTTGAATTCTGGAGAACCGCCGGCACAGGCTATCAGATTGTATTGGCACCGGAGGGAGTTGCTGCAATTTCTGTAAATTATGAAGCCTTCATAGCGCCATTTTGTCTATGGTTAGGAGGAGTATTGCTTGTTCTGCGTATATTTAACAGCTTTCTTGGAAAGGGTAGAAAAGTGCTTTCAAAAATTATTAAACCAGTGGCAGGAAAACTTTCGCCCATGGTTTCAGCGTCTCTTTCAAGGGAGAGAAGTTTTGTAACAAGAGGAATTTTATTAGTGGCTCTAGCAGTGTCTTTTGCAGTTTCAACATCTATATTCAATACTACTTATAATATGCAGTCAAAGGTTGATGCTCAGCTTACTAACGGATCGGATGTCACAGTTACCGGAATAGTGCCTTTTGAAAAAGGTGATAAAAGAGTTGAACAATTGAAAACTCTTCAAGGTGTGGTAGGAATACAGTTGATGCAGCACCGATTTGCATATGTAGGCAATGACCTTCAGGACATATACGGAATTGATCCTACTCATATCAATGATGCAACAACAATATCTAATGCATATTTTGAAAACAATGATGCACAAAAAACCCTCGAAACTCTTGTAGCACATCATGATGGGGTGCTGGTTTCAGAAGAAACGGTAAAAGATTTTCAACTTCAACAGGGAGATTTAATAAATTTAAGGCTTCAAAATACCAGTGATCATAAATATCACATAGTTCCTTTTCACTTCGTGGGGGTTACTAGGGAGTTTCCAACCGCACCAAAGGATTCTTTCCTTGTGGCAAATGCGAGTTATATTTCTGAAATGACTGGCAGCAGTGCATCAGAGGTAGTTTTGATGCGTACATCAGCGAATCCGGAGAAGGTAGCGGCAGAAGTAATAAATACACTTGGCAATATGAATATTCAAGTATCGGATTTGAATTCGGTACAGCAGCTTATAAATTCCAGTCTTGCAGCTGTAAATCTCAAAGGATTAACTTCCATAGAATTGATTTTTGCAGTAGTGCTGCTTGCAGAATCTATTGGATTAGTGCTGGCTTTGGGACTGGCTGAACGAAAGAGAAATTTTGCGGTATTAAAGACTATTGGCGGAAAGGATAGCTATATAGGTGCATTTATTTGGAGCGAAGGAATTATAATATTCCTTGGAGGAAGTATTTCAGGTGCTCTACTCGGAATCGGTGTTGTGCAGATACTGGTAAAAGTACTTACAGGGGTATTCGATCCTCCTCCGGAATTTCTGGCAGTTCCATGGCTTTATCTTGTTTTATTGGCCGGAACGGCAGTTATAACTTCGATTATTGCTATCTATTTTGTGAAATCTTTATCCAGACGACCGGTGGTAGAAGAACTGCGAAGCCTGTAAAATGTTGGGCTTTCTCAAGTGCTAGCAATTGTTCTAAAGATATCCAGGTATGGTATAACCATGTCAGTTGGGAGGTTGTTGGGAGAAAAATAAATATATTTAATGCAAAATAAGAAACAACAATAAAAAGGAAGGATGAATTATAATGGAATTAACAAACAAAAATAAAACGAAGATTTTACTTAGCAAAGTGCCTGAAGTTACTATATTCTTTTGGATAATTAAAATTTTATGTACAACTGTTGGTGAGACATTTGCTGATTTCTTAAACATCAATCTTGGCTTGGGACTAACATTAACCTCAGTTATAATGGGTGTGGCTTTCGCTGTTGTTTTGTTTATTCAATTAAAAACAAAGAAATATATTCCCGGTGTTTATTGGCTGACTGTTGTTTTGATCAGTGTTTTCGGCACATTAATTACCGATAATATGGTTGAAAATATGAATGTGAAGCTTACAGCAAGCATAATCATGTTCACAATTCTTTTAGCTGCAACATTTGTACTATGGTTTATTAGCGAAAAAACACTTTCAATCCACTCTATTTTTACATTAAAGAGAGAAGTTTTTTACTGGCTTGCCATACTCTTTACATTTGCACTTGGTACTGCCGTTGGGGATTATGTCGCTGAAGAACTGGCGCTTGGGTACACTCTAACTGGGCTGATAGTACTTGCAATCATTACTTGCGTTTTTATATCTGCTAAATATTTTAAATTCGATTCTATACTTACGTTTTGGATTGCTTATGTTTTAACACGCCCGCTTGGTGCATCACTTGGTGACTTTATGTCTCAGCCCAAAAGCTTAGGAGGACTTGGGCTTGGTGCAACATTAACAAGCATCATTTTCCTGTCTGCAATTTTAGCCGTAGTCTTGTTTTTATCATTGACAAAAAGGGATAAGATTGAAAACGAGAAGACTCCAGTAATCGAAAATCATGCAATGCAAAAGGGATTAGTTGCTCAGGTTTGCGTAATAGTATGTGTATTTGTCATTGCAGGAATATTCATTGGCACATATGCCAGCAGTCACAACAAAATTATTAAAGATAAAAACAACTTATCAGGAGAACTTGCAGGGTTTATCAGCACAGAAACTGACATGAGGGGTTATGTTTTGGCAAACGATTTTAAAGACGCCAGAAATAAGGCAGATACTCTTGAACATGATTGGGATTCGCAGGAAGGCATACTTCGTCCGCAAAATCAAAGCCAGTGGACAACAATTGATGTCACATTTGATCAAGTATTAACGGCGATACGCACAACCAACGATAATGAAAAATGTAAGTCGGTAATTGACAATTCGCTTGCAGTGCTCACAAAAATAAACAGCACATCACCAGTTAAAACACAGAATTCAGAAGCAACATCGGCACAGAAACCGACAGAAAGTTCAACTTCCAATATATCCAAAACAGCATCACTTGGTGATTTATCAAGTTTTATAAAAATTGAGCAGGACACCTTGGCTCTTGTCAACAAAGGTGATTTAACTGGAGCAAAAATTCGTGTACATGATTTGGAAACTGCGTGGGATAATGCACAAGCTAATCTTCAACCACAAAATCACGAAAAATGGACTCAGATTGATAGTTCAATCGATACTGTATTATCACAACTGCGAGCAAACCATCCAAATCAGGCTGATTGTAAATCCGCTTTGCAAGAGTCAATTTCAGCCATGCAATCATAAGGTTACAAGAAATCATTCATGGTGAATATATGGCCTAAATAAAACAGTAAAATATGCTAATAAAGGTACTGGAGGTAGTGGTTTTTCATGATGTATGATAATTACAAACATGTAATATTATACCTGGGTGGGAGTGCATAATTTAATTTGGGTGGGTATCACTCTTTAACCGAAGCTAAAATGTTTTCTAGAATTGAAAATTTGTACAAATAGTTATTGTTTTACATAATTACACAACGTTGGACTTCGTTAATTAAAAAAAGCCCTTTATATGATAAAATATTTCAACACGAATTAGTATCATTTTTCTATCAAAACACATTACGGAGCTGTGGAAAAAAGATATTGAACATAAGTTATGACCACTACCAATCCGATTTATGTATGGAGTAGGAAAACAGAACACACAAAAGCTTGAAAAAATGAAAATTAAAACTATAGGTGAGCTTGCACTTTTTGACAGAAGTTATATTATAAAAGAACTTGGTAAAATAGGAGGTGAAATTCACCAACTTGCTAATGGAATCGATATTTCACAGATAAAACCTCATTTACAAGATGACATAAAATCAATTGGAAAATCAGTCACATTGCCTCATGACATCTCAGATATAGAGAGTGCAAAAATTGTTTTGATGAAGCTTTCTGATGAAGTTGGGATGACTGCCCGCAGGCATGATAAAAAGGGACGTACAGTACAAATTAGCATTAAATATTCTAACTTTCAATCCATTACCCGACAAATAACTATACCTGCAACTTATCTTGTAAAGGAAATTTATTCCGCTGGAATTAAGATGCTTCAAAAAAATTGGAATAAGCAACGGCCAGTAAGGTTGCTAGGAATAAGCCTTAGTGGGTTTGCCAAGGATAATGATAGTGAACAGATATCAATATTTAATATGTTAGAAGAGGAACGTGAAAGAAACAGTGTAGACAAAATAGATAAAATAGAAACCGCTATTAATGATATACGTCAAAAGTATGGTTCTTCAATAATTAATCGTGCAATATTGATGAAGAAATATAATAAAAGTTAATTCTGTGTATCTGATTTAGCTGTATTAGCATAGGTGGCTAATACAAGCTTTTTATTTTTACTGTATATATTATTCTTGATATTTATATATTGTTCAGTTAGATAAACACAAGGATTATGAAAAAAGGGATATTTTTTATCAATAAATTCATATAAAGAAACTTTTTCATGTTGATTAGGGATAACTGGTGCTCTTGGTAAAGGGAGTTTATTTAATAGGGCTAATTCGTTAGCATCTGAAAATATATAATTAACTGTATTATTTTCAAACTCAAACGAACTTTCGCTATAAATTATAAATGAATTTGAATCTACTGTAATTCTATCAAATTCAACTTTTATAAGTTTAGATGGCTTACGATTGTATGTGTCATAAATTAACATAACCTGAAGTAAATTTTGATTAGCTAATTTCAATGTTGATTTATTCATTTCATAAATACGCTTAGAAATTTTATATGCTTTATAATTATCTGTTATATGTAAAACCATATAGCTAGTCATAAAATATCACTCCAATAAAATAATCATCACCACCCGTAAAACGGGTGGTTTGCTCAGCCCTATAAGGGCATGTTACTGGCTGTGCTACTCGCACACT
>NZ_JBJHZX010000065.1:0-15796 GCF_045310515.1 Candidatus Clostridium eludens
GTTTTTCTTTTTCCTACTCATAGCTATAAGCTTTCCGGAACCACAGGTAAAACCTGTGGTATTCTAAAATAAAAAAATAGCAACAAGAGCTTACCACTCTTGTTGCTGAACAATATCTGAATATAACCTATCAATTATTAATCCTTATTTATGGAAATAGTACTATAAATAAAGCTCCCATCTTTCTTCTTTAACTAAACAGTCTGTCCAATTAGTATTATTTATTGATTCAGTTAAATTAAATCCATAACTCTTATAAAGGTAACGAGCTGCTTTAAGTACGTTGACAGTCCACAAAATAATATGGTTATAATTCTTTTCTTTACAGAAATTGAGTGCTGTATTTAAAAGGATATGTCCTAAACCTTTATTTCTCACATCACGTTCAATAAGGAACCATCTAAGTTGTGCCGTTAAGTCATCAACTTTTGCTATGGCTATAATACCTATAGGTTTATTATTTTCTTCTGCAATCCATATATTGCCTTTATCTACATCATGACTCCTGTCAAATTGAATCAAATATTTTTCAACATAATCCCCAAATTCATGAGAAAATCCAAATTCATTTTTATATACTTCTCTATGTTTCTTAATAATATAGTTTATGTCACTTGATTTGTATGTTCTAATTTTAAAAAGTTTTCTATTATCAGATAATGATTTTATAATGTATTTCATTGAATCAACTAGCTTTTCTTTCTCATCCTTCTTGAGATGATTTATTAGATTCTCAATCTGAATATCAGATTTTTTTGAAAGGTTTATTAAAAGCTGTTTTCCTGTTACTGTCAGTTTAAGAAAATTTAAGCGTCCATCATTAGAACATTTTTCTTTGCTAATTAACTCATTTGATTTCAGGCGATTTAAAATTCTACTTAAATATCCTTTATCTACACCTAACTTGTCAATTAAAGTATTGGCAGTACACTTATCAATTTCATTAATCTCAAAAAGTATGCGGACTTCCGTTAGAGAATACGGACTATCTAATATACTTTGGTCTAAGAGTCCTAAAATATTTGTGTAAAAACGACTGAAATTTCTTACTTCGGAAATTACATTTACTTTTGTCATAAAATCACTCCAATTTAATTTATATGTTCTTTAATAATAAGTATAAATAAATTGGTTGACTCGGTCAATTAGTTTTATAAAATACCTAAACATTGAATTTTCAATAATCCATGTTAATTGTAGTAACATTCTCCATGACTAGAAATTTTTTTAAAATGTTGACCCTAACATTATGTCATAGTGTAATATAAAAATAGAGTTCGAAGATATAAACTAAAACTCATAGCCAGCAGAGTGTCGGGCAATATTGGCAGCTCTAAAATCAAAGTTGGAGGAAAATTATGAGAACAGTAAAACAAGTTTCCGATTTAACAGGCGTAAGTGTGCGTATGCTTCATCACTACGACAAAATTGGATTATTAAAACCAACTAAATTAACAGAAGCAGGCTACAGGATTTATGATGATGGAGCCCTTGAAACTTTGCAGCAGATCTTGTTTTTTAAAGAACTTGATTTACCACTGAAAGAAATTAAAGAAATCATAACTAGCCCTCACTTTGATAGGATGAAAGCACTAGAAAATCATAAAAAGCTAATGATTTTAAAACGAGATAGATTGAATAGCTTGATAGAGCTCATAAATAAAACTTTGAAGGGAGCGAATACGATGAGTTTTAAAGAATTTGACATGACTGAATATTATAATGTATTAGAAGAATTCAAGAAAGAAAATAAGGATAAAGTAATTAGAATTTATGGCAGTGTAAATAATTATGATGAATTTATTAAAAAATGTAAATCTAAAGAAGCTGAAATTGCTAAAGATGCTATAAAGCATTATGGAAGTATAAAAAAATTCACTGAAGCTTTGAAGAAAAATTTGAATAATGATATTTTAATAACTAAAGCAGAACAAATTGATAAGTTTAAAAAAGATTGTATTTATGATAAGCATCCCAAATTAAAAGAGCCATATAAAAAACTTACAGCTGACTTAAGTAAAGATCCTTCTTCAGATGAAATTCAACAAATTGCTGGTAAAATAACTAATATAGCTAAAAAAGATTATGAAGCTTTTAAAACTAATATGGGAGACTATTATTGGTATACTATGGTACGATTTTACTTAGTATTTCCTAAGGGAATAGACAAAGTTGATAAGAAATATGGTGGAAGTGGTGTGTCGTGGATAGAAGAAATTGATAAGAAATATGGAAAGGGTGCAGCTAAATTTATTGGAAAAGCTTTAAAAATTTATTTGGGGGATTATGAACCTAAAATAGAAACTCTATATAAAAAGCTTAGATCTAACTTAAGTAAAGATCCTACTTCAAAAGAGATTCAACGAATTGTTTCTGAAATAGCAAATGAGAGCCGAAAAATGCATGAAGCTTTGAAAGTAGATGCAGGAGAAAATTATTTTGGATATATGGCAGATTTTTATTTATCAAAGCCTGAATTTATAAAAGCAACAGATGAGAAATATGGAAATGGTGTATCTAAATTTATTGGAGAAGCCCTAAAGTTTTATGCTGAAAATAATAAGTAAACTAAATAATAGGATTGATTATTTTCTCCAACCTCACTTTGGACTCCATATATGATAACATGGAATTGTGGACTCTGGTGATATTCCGCCAATTAGTCCCAATTTATTCCAATCAAAACATCTCTTTTTCACTGGTATTATTTCACTGATTTGAATTAGTCCACGATTGTAACATGTCCAATCAGCTCTTTCTCAAATTCCACACGGTGGTGTTTGGTATAAAGCCCAGGCATACCACCTGTATGATGTAAGATTATCTTTTCACCTCTATTAATCTGTCCTTCTTCAATCATATCCAATACACCCGCGAATACCTTTCCTGTATAACATGGATCTAGTAATATAGCTTCCGCCCTTGCCATACGATAAATAGCCTGGCGAACAGTAGAATCAAGATTGTTATAGGCTCCCCTTGTATATCCTGTTTCAATATTGAAATCCTTACGGCATGCATCGATGGAAAGATTGTACTCTTTCTTTACTTGTTCAAAATATTCCACGATTCGCTTATCATGATAGTCAGTGAAAGGAAGGATAGCGATACCTATGAGTCCCAAAGGCGAACTTTCATTCTTGAAACCACAGTAAAGGCCTAAATAAGTTCCCATACTGCCCACGCCAGTTATAACAGTAGCATCTTCAATACCTAACTTTTTGGCTTGAGCTGTAATTTCTACTGCACATTCATAATATCCCATCATTCCCACTACTTCGCTACCTCCAAGGGGTATTTCATATACTGTTTCACCCACATCTTCATATCTAGTTTTGACAGCTGCTACGGTTTCAGCAAGCTGCACATCCTTATCACGGCCATCATTCTTTTTCATAACAATCTCTGCATTCAAGATGCCATCCAAAAGTATATTCCCACTAATTTCACCAGGATATTCATCAACACATACAATAACGCATTTCATGCCGTACTTTGCTGCCACTGCTGCTGTCTGACGCCCGTGGTTTGTTTGTACTCCACCCACAGTGAGTAGTGTTGTAGCCCCTTTCTGAATAGCATCATAAAGAATGTATTCAAGCTTGCGCAGCTTATTTCCCCCTGCACCAAACAAAGTAAGATCATCCCGTTTAATGAACAGTTCCACTCCTAGTTCTTTTGAAAGAGTTGGAAGATAGTTAAGCGGTGTCGGCTGTAATCCTAAAAATGAAATCTTTTCTCTTTTTACTAACATGTTTATTAACCTCCTCTTTTAATAATTTTTCTTATGTGATTACTATACTTAAGCCTTTTTCACTCCATATAGTAACCATATCAGAAAAATCTACCTCTACAATTTAACTATTTATTAAAAAGCTAATTTAAAACAATAATTAATTATATTTTTGCAAATGGACATACTTTTCTACAAATATTACATGAATATATAAATCCTCCACCATCAGTTATGGAAGCGCATATTTCTCTACATTTTTTCTGATTTACTGTAGTTCCATCTAATGCAGATTGAGGGCATGCCTTTAGACAAATATTACAATTTTCAGGACATAAGTTACTGGATAAATCATCTGAAGTTAACTCTGCATTAGTAATAACTGCTCCCAGGTAGAGCCTATTACCATATTTCTCATTAATTAGTAAGGTGTTCTTACCAATACATCCTATACCCGATGCCTGAGCCAAGTGTTTTAAGGATAATATTCCTCTACCTTGTTTATTCTCAGTGTCCCAATATTCATAGGGTTCATCCGATGGGATAGGAATTGCCTTGTAGCCTTGTGATTCAATCTTAAAAGTAAGTTCAATAGAAATATTGTCTAAAAGTTCAACACATTTGTTCTTTACAAATGTATAAGGAACGTTAGTATTTGCATCAAATAAACTTGCTGAAAAATGTTTGCCAAATGATACAATGGATTTTACTTCAGGATAAATATCTAACGGATGAAAGCCTTTTGGAACATTATCTAGCCTTTTTATGCTTGCAATTCCGCAGACATCAGCACCAATTGAGTGAACCAGCTTTTTAATAGAATTACTATCCATAATTTACACTCCCCCCTAAAATTCATTTGAACTATAGTTAATAGCAGTTTACCATTTAATTTTATTTATTAATGTATAATCCTCCACAAGTATCAAAATCTATAGTTTTAAAATCAATAAATAATTATATAATTTTAATTATCATTCATCATCATTTCGATTTCTCTTACAAAAGTACTTGTCTTTATATTTAAGTTTTCACAAATTTTAAAAATAACATTCAAAGTTGGTTTCCTTTTTTCCCTTTCCAGCAAACTTATGTAAGTTCTGTCAAGTTCACATCTATAAGCCAGTTCCTCCTGTGACAGATAGAACCAATATTGGAAAGTTTTTATCTGAACTTGGTTCTCTTTATACAGCAGTTGGAGGTTCAGTATCAACATGGATACCAACATTCATTACTTTAAGTAGTTTTACCTTATTTCACCATTTCATAATATGGAAGAATAAAAGACTCCTCAAAACCTAAACTCTTTGCTAACATATACGATCCGATATTTTCTCTTTTACAAGCCCATATAGGTAAATATTTATTTGTTTTACAATAATCCAACATGGCCACACAAACAGCTGTTGCAAAATCCTTGCATCTATATTTTACTGATGTTTCTACGCCAATTTCTAGTTTATTTTCAGATTTCCATGAGGAAAATGCTATAGATACTATATCTTTACCTTCCATCAGTGCATATCCTACTCCATATGATAAAAAATCTTCTTTTGATTTCCAGAAGTATTTTGGTATTACTGTGCCTTCTATTCGATCATAAATATGGGAATCTATTAATTTTATATTATACTTAGATTCAAGATTCACAACTTTATTAATATTTTTATATTCAAAATTTACCCTATTCCATTGAATTAGATGGCTTTTTTTATATTTTTCAATCAAAATTTCAAGTTGTGATTTAGAATATTCATTTGATATTTTTAGATAATTTATTATTTTGCCATTTAATAGTTCTTTCAATTTATCATTCCATTTTTCAGGATAAACCTGTAGCCACTCAGCTCTCTGTCTATTACCATCTGTATTTAACATGTAGTCAGTAAGGCTTGTGTTAAACTCTAGATTTTCAGTATCTCCAAGGAGCAGTGACATACCATAGAGAGTTGAAATAAAAATAGTTTTAGGCTTATCTATATTATCAACAAATACTTTTCCAGAAGTCTTTGATTCTAGTACAGCTCTTGCAAATAAGATATTGTACGGAATTTTATGTAAGTGTTCAAGTATCTCTCCGTACTTATTCTCTTTTAATAATTTCATTCCATTCTTCATTATATTTCACCTTTCATTAAATTAATCTTCCAAATTACAATCTTTGTAATAATTAAAAAAGCTACACTGTATTCTGTAAAATGCATTAAAAGTTTACTACATTAAATAGTATTTAAATTACTATAAGTTAAGTATATAATGGAAAAATAAGTAGTTCAACTGTGGCATATTTTAAAGGATATTTTATCATATATAGCAAAATCAATTTCTTCAAACTCCATACTACCACCTTAAATTACCTTTTACTTCAATGTAATATATAATATTCGTTCAAAATTCAACCATTAGCATTGTTTTTTATAAAAATTGTTAATTTGATTCAAGTAACTTGTCAGCTACATCTTGGGAAGTCATAAAAATATCAATACAGCCACTTTTTAAAGCTGCCTTTGTTGCCCCAATTTTTTCCTTACCAGTAGAAAATGCAATAGTTGTGCTTTTAGTAAGTTCCTTAAGTGATACTCCAATAGAACGTGAATTCAATTCAGTATCTATAATTTTGCCATCTTGGGAAATGTAAGAAGTGCATACTGATGCAGCAACATTTTTAGCATTCAGTCTAATAATATCATTTTCTGAAAATGCGCCACAAAGATAAGAAGTAGAAGATAAATTTATTTCACCAATACCGATAAGTGCAACATTACATGTTCTTCCCTTTGTAAGTATTTGCGAAATAGAAGGTTCTTTTTTTATGAGCGCACATGTTTCTTTGCTTTGGAAAACAATAGGTGCATTAAGGAGGCTATAGTTTCCTCCTGTTTTGTGTGCAAAATTTTCAGCAATTACATTTGCATGCCATTTATGACCCTTCGAACCTATATTTCCTACTAAAGGAACAAAATCTAAACCCTCTCTTGTGAGTTTATGTGCAAAATTTGAAATAGCTGCAATGGTGCGCCCACTCATAACACCTATAATAGAATTATCAGTAAAATATTTATCAAGTTGCTCAGCACAGCACTGACCTAATTTGTCAATTGCTTCATTTGGATTATGATACTGAAAATTAAATACAAAACATTCTTTTAATGAATATTTTTCTATAAGGCTCTCTTCTAATTGGAATTCCTGTAAGTAAGGATTATTTATTGTAAATTCAATGATATGATTTTCTTTAGCAAAATTAAGCATTCTACACACCTGAGGTTTAGATATACCAAGTAATAAAGAAATATCTTTCTGTGACATGTTATCTTCATAAAACAATTTACATGCTTTTATAACAAGACGTTTATTGTCATATATTGCCATACTTATCTCTCCTTTGTGCTTTTACAAGCGAAATATATTTCGATGATTGAAATATATTTTAATACTATATTACTATAAAGTAAAGAGATTTATAAAAGAAAGGAATGAGAGTATGCAAAATAAAAAATATGGAGAATTTGGTGGACAATATGTTTCTGAATCTCTTATGAACACATTAAAAGAGTTGGAGAATGCCTATAATGAGGCTGCAAATGATCCTAGATTTTGGAAGGAATACAATTATTATATGAAGGACTATGTAGGAAGAGAAAATCCCTTATATCTTGCTTCGAAGCTCAGTCTAAAGTATGGTCCTAAAATATATCTAAAAAGAGAAGATTTAAACCACACAGGTGCTCATAAGATTAATAATGTTATTGGACAAATCCTTTTAGCAAAACGTATGGGAAAGAAGAAAGTTATTGCAGAAACAGGTGCAGGACAACATGGGGTTGCTACTGCAACGGGTGCTGCTTTATTTAATATGGAATGTAAGGTATATATGGGAACAGAGGATATCAAAAGACAAAAGCTCAACGTCTTGAGAATGAAAATGCTTGGTGCAAAAGTTATTCCAGTAACCTCTGGAAGCAACACATTAAAGGATGCCACAAACGAGGCTATTAGAACTTGGTCAAAGGAAGCTGAGGATACATTTTATGTTTTGGGGTCTGCACTTGGACCACATCCATATCCTGAAATGGTTAAGAAGTTCCAAAGCATTATTAGTAAAGAAGCTAAAAAGCAAATTTTAGAAAAGGAAGGAAGACTGCCTTCAGCCGTTGTAGCATGCTGTGGAGGAGGATCTAATTCAATTGGAATGTTTGCTGAATTTATTGATAAGTCGGATGTAAAATTATATGGTATTGAAGCAGCAGGAAAGGGAATCAAAACGGGACATCATGCAGCAGCAATGTCAGAAAAAAGGGTTGGAGTATTACATGGCATGAGATCATATCTTTTACAAGATGAAAATGGAAATATTAATTTAGCATATTCTATTTCAGCAGGTCTTGATTATCCAGGAATAGGACCGGAACATGCTTATCTCGATAGTATAGGACGTGTTACATATGATAGTGTAACAGATACAGAAGCAATGGAAGCACTTTTGGAATTATGCAAAATGGAAGGAATTATACCAGCCATTGAAAGCGCCCACGCCTTAGCATATCTTCCTAAACTTTGTAAGACACTTACAAGCGATGATATTGTAGTGGTTTGTTTGTCAGGACGTGGTGATAAGGATGTTAATACCATTGCAAAATATATTGAGAATAGAGGGGATTTAGATGAATAGAATTGAAAAAAAATTTAAAGATTTACAAAAGAAAAATAAAAAAGCTTTTATTACCTATATGACATCCGGTCTTCCCAACATGGAAAAAACAGGAGAGCTTATAAAAGTTCAGGCGGAAGCAGGCATTGATATCATTGAGCTTGGTATTCCATTTTCAGATCCAACAGCTGATGGTCCTGTTATTCAAGAGGCTTCTTATAGATCTATTCAGAATGGAACAAACCTTAAAGAAGCATTTAAGCTTGTTAAGGAAGTTCGAAAAGAATGTGAAATTCCTATAGTTTTTATGTTATATTACAATACAATTTTATATTATGGTGTTGAAAACTTCGTAAATAAATGTATAGAATGCGGTGTCGACGGAATGATTGTTCCAGATCTCCCATTTGAAGAAACATTTGAAATAAAAGAATTCACAGAAAAAAAAGAAAACCCACCATATTTAATTCCATTAGTGTCACCTATTTCAAAGGAAAGAATTCCAATGATTGTTAAGGAGGCAAAGGGATTTGTATATTGTGTTTCTTCTATGGGAGTAACAGGACAAGATGCAGACTTCCATAAAGAGGTTAAAAATTATCTTAAAAAGGTTAAAAGCATATCAAAAGTACCAATTATGATGGGATTCGGTATTCGCACAGCAAAAGATGTGAAGGCATATACAGAAATTATTGATGGATGCATTGTTGGTTCACATTTCATGAATATTATGAAAGAAAGCAACTATGATATTCATAAAATAAAGGAATATATAACTACATTTAAGGAAGAATTGAATAGGTAATTATATTGTACAATCCTATCAATATAATTATTATTTTGTCTTTAACATTTGTAGAAAAATTTAATATATTAGCATATTGGGGCAGGATTCAACTACACTTTACAGAATACTAAATAGTGTGTTATAAGAGGGTGGGATAAAAAATGGATTATGATGCACTTGTGTTAGAAAAAGAAATTACCAAAGTTTTTAATCTCCAAATGAATAATAAACAAAAACTTAGAGAAAGCACTGCTAAGGATAGAATTGAAAAACTAAAGAAACTTAATAATTGCATACTGAACCATAAGACAGATATTATAAATGCAATGTATGATGATTTCAGAAAGCCAGAGGAAGAAGTACTTATGACAGAGATTTATCCAGTTGCATCTGAAATCAGGCATACAATCAAAAGCTTGCATAAATGGATGAAAGATAAAAAAATAAAAACTCCAATAAGTTTCTTTGGGACCAAATGCCGTATAAGACATGAACCATACGGTATTTCATTGATTATGTCTCCCTGGAACTTTCCATTTCTATTGACACTAGATCCGCTTGTTTCTGCTATTGCAGCAGGAAATTGTGTTATAGTAAAACCTTCAGAACTTAGTCCTGCTTCTTCAGCATGTATAAAGAAAATGCTTTCTGAGATATTTAGCGAAGATGAAGTAGCTGTATTTGAGGGAGACGATAAAGTATGTGAAGCACTACTTGAAAAACCCTTCGATAATATATTCTTTACTGGAAGTCCTTCTAAAGGGAAAATGGTTATGAGTGCTGCCTCAAAAAATCTTACTAATGTGACTCTTGAACTTGGAGGTAAATCACCAGTAATCATTGATAGATCTGCAGACTTAGATATAGCAGCAAGAAGAATAGCCTGGGGAAAATGCTTAAATGCAGGTCAAATTTGTGTTGCTCCCGATTATCTATTTATCCCAGAAGGTAAAAAAGAAGAGTTTATAAAATTTTATATAAAATATACTACACAATATTACGGTAATATCAATAATGCAAAAAATATGAAATATTGCAGAATAATTAATAAAAACCACTATAATAGAATAAAAGAATTAGTGGATGAAGCTGTATCTAAGGGAGCAAAGATAAACTTTGGAGGATTTTATGATGAAACTGACAATTATATTTCACCTACAATACTTACAGATATACCTACAGATTGTAAAATATTAGAGGAAGAAATATTTGGACCAGTATTACCTATAATAACTTATAATAATATAGATGACGTAGTAAAATACGTAAATTCAAAACCTAAGCCTTTAGCCCTTTACATCTTTAGCCAAGATAACAATGTTACAAACAGTCTATTAAAAAAGATTGATTCTGGAGATACTGTAATAAATGATGTGGTGCTGCACGTAGCAAATGTTAAAATGCCATTTGGTGGTGTAAGTAATAGTGGCTTAGGGAAAACACATGGATATGAGGGGTTTAGAGCATTTACTCATGAGCGTTCATATCTTAAACAAGCAAAAAAGTCAACAATGACACTGTGCTATCCGCCATTTACTAAAGCTACTAATTATATAATCGAAATGTTAATAAAATATTTTTAATACATAAATTATCTCACGTAAGTAGTAAGTAAATTTCATATTTTTTAGTGATACCTTATATATTCTAAAGAAATAAACAGCCTTATACTTATTTAAGCTTAGTATTTTCACACCTAAGCTTAAATTGTGCTTAAAACATAATTAATTACACTTACGCCACTTCATAAAAATGTTGTGTCAGAATTATTAGAGTAATAAATATCTTGGAGTTTGTGCTTTATATGCTTTATAATCATCAGCAAAAGTTAATAATAAATGTCTTTCTTCTTGTAAATAAGCAAGTGTATTAAAAAAATATTTAAAACCATGATTATAGTTGTAAACTAGTAAATACCACATTAAAGAAATTCGGTAAGTATTTCATCGTGTACTTTCCATATATTTATAGAATTATTTTCCTAGTAATTATAAGAAACGGACCTATTTTAGTAGTTTATCAATATCATATAAACTTTTAATTACATTATAATTTCTATGAGTAAACTTGGTATATAAATATACTCTCCAATCTCTACACAATACAAAAGAATTAATACCAAGGTCTATTGCACCATCACAATTTCTTATGATGTCGTCAATAAATATAGCTTCTTCAGGAGAAACATCTAACTCTTGAAGTGCTGTTTTGTACATTAGTTCATTAGGCTTAGTTACTCCCTTTATTGAGGATATAACAAAAGATGAAAAGTAATCTCTTAAATTAGCATTTATAAATACCTTTTCAAGTGAAGGCCATGCATCTGATACAACTGCTAATTTATATTTTTTACTTAATTTAGGTACAAGGTTAACTGCATCTTCGAAAAATACATATTTGTTATAATTATATACCAGATCCTTAGTAATAGCTTGTACATCCTTGTCTTTTAGTTTCAATTGTGGCAAAGACTTTGAAAATATATCATAGTATTCAAGAAAATGTTTGTATTCATCCTCTTCACTTATAATTAAATTCTGATTACTAATGTACTTACCTGCTTTACTAAGTGCTTTCCTTATTTGGGAATCACTTAGTAAATTAAACTGTTTCTTATCTACATAATCAAAAAAATTAGGTGTTATAAACCAACTACCTGTTACCGGTTTATTCAATACTTTACCAGAATCCATTAGAATCGCCTTGATTTTTTTCTTATTAAACATTAATGATTTCTTTAACATTAAACTTCCCATCCTATTTAATCAATATATTTGACCTAATACCATTATCTATATAACCAGAAGCAAAGTAACTTCAATAACTTGAATAAAATAATAGTTATATTACTTACATTATAACAGATTTAAGCTGGTAATAGCTTAGGAAGTGTTTACAACACTTTATTAATAATTGCTTTTAATATGTGCCTAGTCATATGTCTTTTTTAGACAAATACTATAACGCCAAAAAATTCATTTGTTCTAGAAGAAAAAATCCACGTACTGGCGGAATCATACTTTGTAATATGAGCATATGCATTCTCACTGAAAAGTAAAAGTTAAATAGTAGTATTTACTTTGGTCCGATATTAGTATATAGGTTATTTAAAATGATATTAAACTGATGGAATAATTATACCATAATAGTGGAAACCACTATATTTTCAAGCTATTATATGAAGTAAGAACTCTAAAATGTGGAAGTTAAAAATAGAAAATAGAATTCTTAGAATTTTATTTGTCTTTTTGATAAGTACATAATAAAATAATAATTATAGATTCAATAATAAAAATACTATTGAAAGGATTTAAATAGCATGGAATCTAATAGAACTTTAAAATTTATATCTAATATAAGTAAAAATAAACCAAATAGTATCACTAATAAAAGTACTATTTGTCCCTTTTGTGATAAAAATAACTTAACAGATATTATAGATATTAAGGGACAATTTATATTTGTAAAAAATAAATATAATACATTAGAAGATACACTCCAAACAGTTCTAATAGAATCAGATAATTGTGATTCTAATATATCGCTATATACTAAAGAACATATGAGAAGTCTAATAAATTTCGGGGTAAAAAAATGGATGAACATGGATAAAACTGGTGAATTTAAATCTGTTATTTTCTATAAAAATCATGGCATTTATTCAGGTGGAAGCATTAAGCACCCACATATGCAAATTATTGGATTAAAATATATAGACTATACAGAATATTTAAGAGATGAATTTTTTGAAGGGATAACAATAGAAAAAGGAGATAGTTGGTTAATAAATATTTCTACAAAACCTAAAGCTAATTTTACAGAATTTAATATTATAATAGACAATATTAGTAATCTAAATATTATGGCTGATAATATTCAAATTATTGTTCGATACATATTAAATGATTTTCAACCAAAATGCAATAGCTTCAATATATTTTTTTACAATTGGAAAAATAAAATACTATGCAAAATAACTCCAAGGTTTATTACTTCACCATTATTTATAGGATTCTCTATTTCTCAAGTATCAGATCAAATAAACAGAATTGTTAATGAAGTACAAAGATTATATTAGTGTATAATCAAAGTTTACAAAAATATTATGCTGTAGAGATATGACCATAGCTGTTTACAACGCCAAGTAGTAAATCGGTAATAGATTCAATTGTTTGTTTTAAATCTCCTATACCATTACGTGGATTTTCATCGGCTATACTTTTACATAAAAACCCCCCAGCAATTATAACTAAGGATAAAAATATTGAATCTATAATAGCAAATATAAACATACTCTTTCTCTCCCCTTAATAAAACTTATTGCAAATACTATTGTTTAAATACTGTAGAATCACAATTAATCAGCAAAATAATAGTAAGGCGTAAGCACTTGAATGTTTTAGTGAAGGAGTACATAGTATTGATGCTGCAAATGTAATAAATGCATCATCTATATCCCTTCTTGAAAATTTGTTATATAAAATTTTGTTACATAAATCCTATTTATTGTTCTTATGCTCAACATACTCCACTATAGTGCCATCTAAATGCTGTACAGTCATATTATTTTCTCCCTCCACTCCTATTTCTTTTAATTTAAAGTCAATCAATATCTTCTATGATTTATTATGACTATAGAGAAATAAACTATTGGCATAAAAATCAGTGTAAAAATGCCAAACCACTTCCTACTCCAATAAAGACTTTATTTCAAAACTGAAAATAGCGTCAATTAGTAAAATAGCTATTCCCATAATTCCTATTCCAGTGATTAATTTTATACTGCTTTCTTTGTCAAGAATTAAATCATTTTCCTTTAATCCTGTTATCTCTTCCCTTAGATATTTATTTAAAGTTGCTATAGGAAATCGCTTACTGCAAAAATCCATTAGGTCTTCTGCATAACTATATTCTATATCATACCTAAATCCAAACATCTCTCCCTCTGGAGTTTTTATTAGCACCCTTACCTTGTCATATCCATATCCTATTTCCTCCTTTAATTTCCTAATTTCTTTTTCTGCCTTTTGAAATAGTTCATTAGCTTCCTTAAGACTCAGTCTTCCCCTTTTTTTTAATGACTGCTCTCACTACTTATTACTATTTATTATCTATATAAACTTTTTCAACTCTTATCCTTTCTGAAAATTTACTTTGATTCCTTCAAATATATAGTTTATTAAGTTTCTTACAAAAATATCATCAAGTATTTCCCCAGTTATCAATAATCTATAGAATACAGGTCCCCAAATTAAATCAATACTCAACTCTATATTCAGGTCTTTTTTTAATTCTCCCCTTGAAATTCCACGCTCCAAAATTTGTTTTGAAATATTTCGGCGAGGCTTAAAATATGCTTTACGATATATATCAGCTAACTTTGGATCAAACTGCCCTTCAGCTATTATTTCAGTAATTACATTTCCTTTTCTGCTCATTAGAAATTCTACAAAATTATTGACTTGAGTGAACATATCATCAATAGCTGACCCTGTATCAGGTATTGGAAGCTTCACATTAGTAGCATTTAAGAAACCATCTATAACAACAGCAGCTTTATTTGGCCACCATTTGTAAATAGTAGCTTTGCTAACTCCAGCTCTTTCAGCAATCTTTTCAACGGTTACTGCCCCAAATCCATTTTCAATTAATAAGTCATATGAAGCAGTAAGAATATCTGTTTTTGTTTTTTCACAACGAGGACGCCCTAATTTTTTATCCATTATGAATACCTTCCTTGTATTAGTATAAATTAATTTTAAAACTATACGTATATTATATATTAAAAAAATACACTTTACAATACTGAACGTTTGGTATATTATATAAATGTAAACTAAACGTTCAGTATTTATATGAGCTTCAATTATTATAGTGCAAAAAAATTAAGGTTATAAAAAGGAGGAATTTTTAATGAAAGTTGTAGCTTTTAATGGAAGCCCTGCTAAAGCAGGAAATACTTATCATGGGATAAAAATAGTTATTGATGAACTTGAGAGAGAAGGTATAGAAACAGAAATAATTCATGTAGGAAATAAATCTATTAGGGGATGTATTGCTTGTAAAAATTGTACAAAAAATAAAAATGGAAAATGTGTTATTACTACCGATCCAGTTAATGAATGGATTGAGAAGATGAAAGAAACCGATGGAATAATTTTAGGATCACCAGTTCACTATTCATCCATTGCAGGAACAATGAAATCATTTCTAGATAGGGCTTTTCGTGTGGCAGAAGCCAATGATAGTATGTTAAGACATAAAGTTGGTGTATCAGTTGTAGCAGTAAGACGTACAGGTGGAATTCCAACCTTCGACCAGTTAAATAACTACATTAATCATTCTGAAATGTTTATGGCTACTTCAAATTACTGGAATGTTATTAATGGGACAACGCCAGGTGAAGCAATGCAGGATGAAGAAGGAGTTCAAATAATGAGGATACTTGGTAAAAATATGGCATGGCTTATGAAACTGATAGAAAACGGTGAAGGAATTGTAAAGAAACCTGAAAGGGAAGAAAAAATATTTACTAATTTTATTCGTTAAGAGCAATTTGGTAATATGTCAAGAAGAAGATGAAAAGAAAATGAAATTATTTTAAGCAAAAAGGGTAACTTTAACA
>NZ_JBJHZX010000066.1:0-15275 GCF_045310515.1 Candidatus Clostridium eludens
ATAAGGACAGAAATTGATGATTTTCCTACTCCACCTTTGCCACTCATAACGCCAATAATTTTTTTCACCTTATTATAAGGATTGTTTTTAACCATACAACTTTCTTTATCTTTGCTGCATCCATCATTTGATGGACATGAATTACATTCTGACATTAAATCATCTCCCATACGCATATTGGCATTTGCCATCTTTATAATATCACCATTTATTATTGTTGTCAAATGCCAACAAATAATATGTAAAAATATTAATATACTTATGTTTGATATATATGAAAAATGGAATAATAAATGTAGATTGCATATAGAGGTGATGGATTTGAAGAAAAAGGATTATATAAACATTAATAATGGTGCACCAAGAAACGGATTAAATGCATATAGTCTGGCAGGTATAGGAATAGGTGGAATGATTGGAGCAGGATTTTTTTTAGGTTCAAGTTTAGCAGTAACCCAAGCAGGACCTTCAATCATAATAGCTTTTTTACTTGGGGGCATAATTATGTCACAGGTGCTTGGGGCTATGACAAGTATAAGTATAAATAGGCCTGTCCAAGGATCCTTTCGTGTATATACGGAACAGTTTTTAGGTAAATTTATAGGATTTGTATTAGGTTGGGTAGTTTTTACTTCAGGAATTCTAACATTAAGCTCGGAGGCTATTGCTTCAGGAGTATTTTTAAAATATTGGATGCCTAATATTTCATCCACTATTTTTGCTTTAAGTACATTAATTATAACAGTAGGTATAAATGGGCTTGGAACTAAATATTTTGGATATATTGAATCTGTTATGGCCATTGTAAAAATTGCTATTTTAATTATTTTCATTGTTCTTGGAGGCATTTTTATCATTAAAAACGGGATAACAATAACTCCATCTCCCTTTGCTAGTTATAATTCATTTTTTCCTAATAATATATCAGGGTTTCTTCAGTCTATGCTAATTGTTATATTTACATATGCAGGGATTAGTGCAGTTGCTATGGCAGCTGCTGAAGTAAATCGGCCATGTGTTGAAATACCTAAAGCAACTGTTATAATGACACTAGGCGTTATAATTTTATATGTAATTTCCATGTTTATTATTGTTTCTACAGTTAAATGGAATTTAATGAATACTAATATATCTCCATTTGTCCAGAGCTTTAATAAAATGGGCTATAAATGGGCATCAACTTTGACAAATGCAGTTATTCTTATAGCAACGTTGTCTGTGATGAGTGGAACTTATTATAGTTGTGTGCAAATACTTGTATCTTTATCAAGCGCAAGTGAATCTCCTAAAATATTCAAAAACACTACTCAAAGAGGGTTTTATAGAAATGCATGGATTGCAACAGGCTTGCTTCCATTATTAGTTGTACTTATATCTTTTGTTTTGGGTACAAAACTTTTTAACTATTTAATATCATCATCTTCATATTTTTCTTTTTTTAATTGGATTATCAACTTAATAACCTACATTATATGGTTAAAGAAGCGAAGTGAAAAGGAAATATATAATTCTCCTCTGATTAAAGGGCGTTTAGGAACAATTATTACAATAATAGTTATTCTTGTTTTACTCGTTATAAGTTTACGGGTAAGCGATTTTAGAATAGGCTTCTACGTATCACTTGCAGTATTAGCTTCAATTTGTATTTCCTACAAATTGTTAAAACGATATGTTAAGGCAAATTAAACCTAAAATTTACGCAGTAAGTTAAAGAGTACACTATCCTTTCTCCTGTAACTGTCGTTAATTAAAATAAGATATATTTATATAATCTCAATATATCTTATGGATGTACATTAGGAGGTTACGAATATAAAAAAATTGAATTAAGTAAAGATTTTACCCAGCATCATTAGAACATTATTTTAAAGAATAAGGAGGTAAAAATAGTGACTAGTACTATTTTATTTATTATTATAGGTGTTATAGCAGGTATTCTAAGTGGGTTATTTGGTATAGGTGGTGGAGTTATAATAGTACCTGCATTGATTTATTTATGTGGATTTAGTCAGTTAAAAGCTCAAGGTACATCACTTGCTATCTTATTACCACCAGTAGGAATCCTTGCATTTATGGATTACTATAAAAGGGGGCAGGTTAGTCTTCAGGCAGGAATATTAATATGTGTATTTTTAGTTATAGGTTCAGTTTTTGGAGCTAAAATATCTCATATTATGCCAGTAGGTATGTTAAGAAAATTGTTTGGAATTTTAATGATTCTGATATCTATTAAATTAATTCTTGAAAAATAACAGGATAGATTTACTGTGACATATTTGCACTTTCATAGGAGTAATCCTAATATAGCTACAACCAACCGCAAATTCAACTACTTATTCTGGAAATGTGTACTAGATATCTTATTGTATTTAGACAATAAGATTCCAATGTCTAAATTTAATAGGATATCTAATACAAATTTCCAAGCTACGGAATTTACTTTTTAGTCCATGACATACTTGGTCGTATTGTCTCTAATACGGAGGAATGGTCAAAAACACCTACGCTCGGTTGAATATTGAGTAACTACCAAAATAAGTAACCGAGTTTGCGGTTGGTCGTAGGTACCCTAGGATTATCCCATCTATGCGTAATTAAAAATCTCAATTTTATACTTTGAAATATAAAAAAACATGTATACCTCCTTATATATCAAGGTTTTATACATACTTTCTCAGTTATACACAATATCCGAGTGTGGTGAAATCTAAAGAAGTATCTCATCAATAACGATTTCAATGATTGTAATATACTGTAATTACTGTAAAAACAGTAACACAAATAGTACTAAAAAACTATACTATAAATAGTGTTTCACAATAACACCTTAATTTCATTCCAAATAACTAAGGGAGTGTCGCAAAACTACCTTAAAGTAGTTAGCAATACCCCTTTTTATCATTAAATAGTCCTTTGCAATTAGAGAATAAAAAAAGACTTAATATAGAAGAAATGTTTAAGGATTTTAAATCTGATGGATTTAATTTAAAGGCTATGTTTTAATATAGTGTTGAAAAATAGCCTAAAAAATTATATGTGGAAAATTCCACCCATACTGCTCAATATAAGAAGATTACGCATATTTCTATTATATTGGTGTAAAAATCATTTAGGAAACCAAGGTATACAACGGTTCACTCGTGACTTATATGTCAAATATTCTTGTCCAAATGCCTTTTCTAATACTATTTCTTCTTTTCTAACAATTATACTTAAAAACAGCCAATAAATTATAGGAAATACTAAAAGGAATAAATTATTTTGCATACATATAGTATTCCAGTAAATATAATTGTAAATGCTGAATATATAGGATTACGCACCCATGCATAAACACCTGTGGTTACTAATTTATTTTCTGCAATGTTTTTATCAATTTTAGATATAATAACTGCTTGTACCCATAAAATAATTGCTAAAATAATTAATACAATTCCTGTAAGAAGTAATGGAATTTTCATTATTTGTATTATTCCAATCGAAAAACATTTCAACTTTCCTATATATACTGCAATAACTGTTAATATAAATGTCAAAATAACATAAATAGGTCCAACTCCAAAATATGACATATGATTTTTCTTATTCACTTTGTTTATTACCTCCATGATTTCATATAATAGTTACTCCATAAAATTTACTACTATTCATTAGATTATAGTTTTATATAATACTTATTATAACGCACTTTATAAAATATAACACATATTATACATATAATGGTTCTCTATTTTTCAAGTCTTTTACTCTTATATAGGAATGCGTTACATTACTTTGGATAATAAAGTTTTTAGCCTTTACCATTTCTCTTTCTGTATCAAATACTTGAAGCCATTTGAACCACTTAATATAGTTACTTATGATTTTGTTGCAACACCATTAAACCTCCCCACCCATTTCTTTAAATTGCTATGTAGAGCATTAATATGTTAAATATGATATATGCCTTCTTTATGTTTACCTCTTTTTATACGTTTGTGTTCTAATGATAAGTCATTTGCAAATTGCATATAATTTTTATGACTATCAGTGCAAAATATTGAGCCATTTGATATATGTCCATTATATAATTTTTCTAATTCATTGATGTAATTCTATCCTTACATGCTAATTCCATAATTAAATTCCCTTGTCTATCAATAGCAGTAGCAACGCAAACTTGTTCGTTTGATATCCCCTTTTCTTAACTTGCTTACCTCTTTTACGAGACTTTCTTGGCATTTTAGAAGGTTTTGTACCTTTAAAACTTTCTGCAAAGAATACTTCATCTGCTTCAACAACCCCATCAACATGTCCTTTACCTAAAAATGTACTTATACAATCAAGAATTTATGCCTCCAAAAGAAACTTGTTGCTATATTAATTTCTACAATTTCAGCACTTTTCCTAATAGAGTAGCCATTAACCATGCACTTAGCATACTTAAGCCATTTATCTAATGTTTTTTACTTTTATAGGTCGCAGAATTAGTGAAGTCAGTAAAAGTTTTCTTACAAGACTTGCAAATATATCTTTGTTTGTCATTATACTTACCATTTCGTGATATAGTTTCAGAACCACAAAAAGGACATACTTTTCCCTTAGAAAATCTAAATTCCTTAACTCCTTGTTCTACTTGGCTTATTTGTGAACCTAAGATAAGAATTTCTTCTAAAGGTGAAAGTATTTGTTCTTTTTGATATAATGGCGACTTTTCAATATCTTCTAATATAGACTTCACACTTGGCATAATGCAACCTCCTAAAACTTATTACATCTATATTATAACCTATTTTCCTAATAGATATTAATTTTCAACACGGTTTTAAAACATAGCCAAAATAAAAAATCACTTATCAGGGTAAAATTTACCCTAAAATCAAAATTGGTCAAAAGAAATTTAGTATCTAATTAGATAGATACTAAAAAATAAAACTAGAGCATTTTTTACTCTAGTTAATAAGCAAAACAAGAATATTATAATAATAGATGAGGTGCTGGTACTATCACTATTAATTACAGCATCCACAATTACCCTCTTGCTTAGTATCACCAACATACTGTATAGCTCCTGAAGGACATAAACTTTGACATCCTCTACAACCCTCTATACAGCCATCTGGAAAAATTATTATTGGTCTATTTTCCTCTTTTTTATATACTCCATGTTTACACTTGTTAAAACAAGCCCCGCATTCTTTACAAATTTCATAATCAATAACAGGATACCACGTTTTTGACATATCCCCAACCTCCTAAAATAATATTTATTATAAAACTTTCTTTATATGGAAGAAAGCAAAATAATCTTCATTAATATTTAAAAATATAGAAACTTATATAGAAATATTTATTATGTTATTATCTCACATTAATTCATTTAGTTTATAAATCTTCTCTACCTCATGCTTCGATATAATTCGAGATAGACTATATGCAATGATTATAATTCCTGGGATATCCACTAATAATCGTGTGATAGCAAATTTTGAACCTAGGGCAGACATTTCAAATAAAAACATAGGTATTTTGGTGGTAGACCATGCACCAATAAATATAAGTATATTGGAAAATTTAACACCCTTTTTCATAAAAACGGCTGCTATAGGAAACGCTCCATACAATGGCCCTGCAGCCGCAGAACCTAAGATAAAAGATAATATAATGCCTTTTATTCCGGAATCATCTCCCATAAATCTTATCATAGTTTCCCTTGGGACCCACACATCTAAAAGCCCTAATAGTATAAATATAGGAGGAATTACAAGAAACATTTCCTTAAAACTAAACCCTATAATACCTATAGCCTTTATACCAACACTCTTATTTATTAGAATTAGTGCTAACATTATTATAATAGTTACAATAAAAAACCTGTATCTCTTTAAAAGAGCCTTCATACACCACCAACCACCTTTCCAATGATAAATGCTACGAAGAGTGAAAATATAAATGCAAGTACATTTCTCCATATAGTAAGTTTTCTGCCAAAATATTTCATCTCCACAGGCATAGTAATTACTCCTACCATCATTAGAGTTGATACAAATGCCCCTATTTGCATGTACCCTGCACCATTTTCAACTAACATTTGTGCAGTTGGAAAGGCCACAAAACCAGGAATTAATGTTATTGATCCAATAACTGCTGATACTATAACACCAAACCAGCCAGATTCTTCACCTATTATTTTAGATATGAATTGGGCGTCTAAAATGGAAAGAAGTATTCCGACCAATATAATAACACCTAAAAATTGTGGTAAGATATTTTCAAAGGATTTCCACGCTTTTTTTAAAGCCATCTTTGTTTTTGGCTTATCCTTAAAAAAGGATATTACCAATAGAAATAAAGTAATTCCATATAAAATTATATTGCTCAATGAAGCCTAACTCCTCTCTTTTAAAAAATCATTATAATTCTTTTAAGAATTCTTAGTAATAATTTACGTTAAATTTAATAACTAAAAACCTTAGAATTACTTTAAATATCCTTCATTAACGCATAACTTACTAGCAAGGTCAATATAAGCAAAGAACCATAAATAATAAATAGTGTATTTATTCCGTAGAGAATTATTATTCTTCCTCCTATTGCAGTTCCAAATCCACCACCACCCATAAAACAAAACGCAACTAATGACATAGCAGAACCTCTTGCTTTTTCAGCAAATGCAGTAGCTCTTGTTAAAAGTGTTGAATGTGTGAAAATAAAACCAACTCCAAGTAATGCAACTGCTAATACTAACATGAATATATTAGTTCCCCAAAAATATATTACAATGTCGGCAAGCGAGGCAGAAATGAGTCCTATACTTAGAATTTTGCGTTGACCAATCTTTCTTGTGATTTTTCCACTCATTTTTCCACCGATTACTGACATAATTCCAAATCCAGTCATTATAAAGCCAATATAAAGATTATTATAATGGTATGTCTTAGCAATAAAAGAGCCAATGTATGAAAAGCTCCCAACTATAAATATTCCTTCAAAAATTACAATTAAATAAGTAAATAAACTTGTAGTATTTGATATAAGTTTTATATAAGGTTTGATAATTTGACTATTCGGATTCTTTTCCGAAGGTAACAGTTTATAATTTTTAATTAACAAAATTGCAGGAATAAGGGATATTAGAGCATATGCCACAAATACACCTCTCCAATTTAATAAAAATGCAATCGTTCCCCCTACAGCCATACTTAATCCTTGTCCAAGAAATGATAATCCCATAAATGTACCAATTGCTTGTTGTCTCTTTTGCATTGGAAAAACATCACCTATCAACGCCAATGATATAGGCATTACCGAAGCCGCAAAGATTCCTGTTAATGCACGAAATAAAGCTAAACTTGCTAAGCTTGAACCTAAAGCACATATACCTGTAGCAATTGTAAATGCTAACATCGAAAATGTAATTACTTGCTTTTTCCCATATCTATCAGCTAAAGGCCCAAAAACAATTTGGAAAACGCCAAAAGGTATCATATATGCTGTTATTAGTAATCCTGCCTTTGCTATGTCTATATTTAAGTTTTGAGATATAGTTGGAAGTATGGGAGATACTACCCAGTTGTCAGCCATAACAATGAATCCAGCAAGTCCTAATAATACAATGAGATTTCTTTTATCAATTATTTTTTGTTCCATAATTTATACCCCTTCTTAATTCATTTAAATCTAATTATTTAATTAATATTTTTTATTTTGTGTTACTAGAGCTAAGTATAAGATATCTCTAATGTAAAACTTACTACCCTATTACAAAATTAAATAAATAACCAATGAATACTATTCCTAATGCTACTATTCCAAAGAATACTGCTAATAATTTAGGTTTTAATACTCTTCTTAAAAGAATCGCTTCTGGTAAACTAAGTGCTGTTACAGCCATCATAAATGCAAGAGATGTTCCCATTGCAACTCCAGCTCTTGTAAGTTCGCTAACTAATGGGATTACCCCAGCAGCATTGGAGTATAGTGGAACTCCAATTAGTACAGCTACAAATACTGCAAATGGATTACTCTTTCCAGCATATTTTGCTAATGCTCCTGCAGGAATCCATCCATGTATAAAACCGCCTATAGCAATACCGATTATTACATACAACCATATTTTTTTTATTAAATCCCACGTAAAATTCCAAGAATCCATTAATCTTTCCTTTGCAGTTGGATCAGGCAATTCTAAATCAGAATTCATTTGCATTTCATAAACGTATCCTTCTACATGCTTTTCCATTTTTAATTTTCCAATTATAATACCACTTATTATTGCAATTATTTCACCAGAAACTACATAAATTATAGCTATTTTTATTCCAAACAAACCATAAAGAAGTCCTAATGCAACTTCATTTACCATTGGTGCAGCTATCAAAAAAGAAAATGTAACTCCAAGGGGTACTCCTGCTTCAACAAAACCAATGAAAAGTGGCACTGCAGAACATGAACAAAATGGAGTAACAATACCAAGTAAGGCAGCAAGGATATGTCCTATAAATGTACTTCCTTTACTCTTTGCAAGTATCTTTTTCGTTTTTTCTGGAGGAAAGAAACTCCTTATAAAAGTGATTACATAGATTATTATTAACAATAGAATAAATATTTTTATAGTATCGAATACGAAGAAATTAAGAGAACTTCCAAGTTTACTTTCTTTAGCAATTCCAAAAACATTATAAATAAGCCAATTAGCAAAAATTTGTACAGGTGTAAACATATTACCCCATCCTTCCAATTCATAACTTTATAATTAAACACTTATATATTATTCTGAAATAAGGGACTTTAATCCTATTAATATAGGGTTAAGTCCTTTCTTAATATAGGTTGCCTTATTTTTCATCATTAATGTATTTTTTAATTTCATCGACATTACAAACCTTACCGAACATTTTAACTTTTTCATTTATTACTATAGCTGGTGTTCTCATAACTCCATATTTCATAATTTCTTTAATATCCTCAATTTTTGTAATCTTAGCTTCTATATTAAGCTCTTTAACAGCTTCCTTTGCATTTGCTTCAAGCTTTTTACAATTTGAACAACATGATCCTAAAATTTTTATTTCCATAATCATCCTCCTATATGATATATTTATTTTAAATAATTATTTAGTTTTGCTGAAATTATTTATATATTTTATTACACATCTATCAACACATTCTATAACTTTCTTTATTTCATCATTGCTAATTCTATAATGAATATTCATTCCAATCTTTTCAGATGCGAGAATACCAGCATCTTTAAGTATCTTTAAATGTTGAGATAAATTAGCTTGGCTAAACTCTACATCTTCATTTAATTTACATACACATTTCGGTCCATTAAATAAAAATTTTACAATTTTATATCTAATTGGATGACCTAATGCTTTAAATATTTTTACACTTAGCTCTTCTTGGTTCATAATTTCCTCCCATAACCTAATATTCGTAAAGTATACACCTCATTTGTGATTTTCAACAAGCAATATTTAAGCATTTAATTATTTACTAATATGATTATAACCAATATTATCCCATTAATCAATACTAATGCTTAAAAAATTACAAATTACTTTTTTAAGACTATTTTTAATAGATTTTACATCTTTTTTAATATAACAATTAGGGGTAGTATGAGAGAAGCTGTCACAAAGGGTAAAGTATATCCATGGTTTAGGTGTTTGTATTAGATGTATTATTGTATATTAGACAATACATTTATTTTGAACAATTTTCTATAGGTGCAAATATCCTTTTAGGCCAAAATTGACCTTGTAGGGCGATTAACTGTATTTTAAATGTTCTTAAATCTTCAATAAAATCGAGAATAAGAAACTTTAAATTTCTTTAAATTACTTCGAATATCTATGCTATACCAATATATGCAAAAAGGAACTCAGTTGTATGAGAATTTGAAATTTTTATTAATAAATTGGTACATATTTTCCATAACTTGAAAATATGTACCTTGTAACTTACCACACCAATATATTATATTAAAAATACACTGTAATATTGAAAAATTTTGAGGAATGATAAATTATAGTTTTCTATTATTTTAAAATAGTTTATCCTATTTTACATTACATGAAAAACTATGAAGTGTCACTCAAGTTGAGGGGGTAAGAGTAAATGTCTAAAGAGAAAAGCTTTATTTTTACAAAAGAATTTGACAAAGCAGTATCAGACGTTAGAAAAAAAGATTATAGTGAAATACAAGAAAATCTAAAAAAACTAGCTGAAAAATCTCTGGAATTTTTAAAAGAAACTAAAAGAACATAAAGTACCATTTTGTATAAACGGTTTGTTTCTGTTAATCAAAAGTAAATAAATAACCGAAAACATTACACAATTAAGTTGAATTTTGGTTTATTTACTGTAATTAGGGTAATTTTATAACATATATTTATAGCCATAAAAATTTATAAAAAATCAAAAAAGGTTTGTATAAACTAGTAAAGTTAGATTATTCAATAGGATGAATCAACTAGCACAACGCGTTCTATTAATATAATAAAAGTAGCTATTTTTAATGCAGTCAGTGCAATACATATAGTATCACATAAATTCTAGGTTATAAATCATACAACTTAATTGTTCAACAAGCTAATAATTAACTTAATAGGTTTCTTTGATTGTTTAGATCTGATATTTACAACTTATTAAGCAATTCATCCAACTCTTTGCTATCCGTAGTAAGTGTAACTCGTTTAGTCTTATCAAGTTTAATAAGATTTTGTTTTATATTATTTTCTTCCCTAAAGGTTGTTTCGGTACTTCTGATGGTTATGGTTCTGATTTGTTTCTCATAACTTTCCGCAAGTCCTTTATAGTATTCATAATTCATGCGTGTTTTTTCTAACTCTGCTTCAAGGACTAGTATTTTTTTTAGTGCTCTCTTATATTCCTTGCCCAGCTCAAATTTTTCACATGCTGACATGTAAAACTCTTGGATAGCATCAAAATATCGGCCTATCACCTGCTTTAACCTAGTCTTGCTTCTATAATTGTTTTCTACAAGTGATTCAACATCAGGAAGTTCAAGAAGATATTTATTTTTACTGCTTACTGCAATGTCGTATTCTTCATATTTTAAATTATTTATTTCTTTAATCTTATCTCTTATTGGTTTTCTGTCATACCAGTAGTGTCTAGGTATTGAAGAAAATTCAGCTAATTTCTTTATTTTAATTTCTTTATTAGAATATTCCCTTAAATATCGCTCAATCCATACTAGCATGTCATTATTCGTAATTTCTGGGTTTTCATTTCTACCTTTGTTTTTTTTAACTTTGTCTTTCATTGCTACTCCCCCCCTAATTTATTATTGTATCTCCATTAATTTCATCTTATATGCTTCAATTTTAGCTTTTTGCATAATTAACGTATCTAATTTTTTTGAAGCTGTTTTTAGTAATCTATTGGATTCCGCATTGAATATTTCGCTATCCTTGTTCATAATTCTATTTTTCGTAGTACCATGTATATAGAATTTTATAATATCTAATTGTGTTTCTATTTCAGCTTGTATTTCTTTAAATTCCTTATCAAGGTAATCGATATCCATATTCTTTTTATCTTTGATATGAGAATTGCAAGAACTGCACCTTGATAAACAAAGTCTAGGAAATAAATGTAACATATTTTTATATCTAGGACACCATCCTCCATCTATGTACAATATGCCTTCCTCATCTGCCATAATCATAGCTTTAAACTTTTCTAATCTTCTATTCATGTTTTTCTTATGTGGTCTATACCCTGCTTCCAACTCACTTAATTCTATTTTAATCAAATCGGAAAGAACTATCGTCTTTGAATCAATAAATTGTTAAATGTGATTATAGTAGTGCATGTGAGAATTGATATCATCATGGCCACTTAATTCTTTAATTGAAAGAGGATTGTATCCTGATAAAACAAGATTAATAATAGCTAAATGCCTTGTATCTCCCAACTGTAGCCTAACAATCATATTACCTGATATCTTTTCTATATAGCGATTTTTTATATCTACAACTTCATCCTTATTAACCGAATCATAATCAAATTTCCTAAGAATAATATCTTTATAAAATTGTTTCAGAAGTGAATTTAGACGAAACTTCGGTATTAGTTCATAATCAGTATAATTCCCTCCATCACTTAGTGCATTTAGCATTTCGGCAGATAATAGATAATTCCCAGAATGTTTTTTATGCGAAGTATATTCTTGGATCATTTCATACACATCTTTACTAATTCTTAGCTTTTGTTTCTTTCTATATCCAAGAGCTTTGTCCAAATAGGAATGAGGTTTTGCTCTAGTTATTTCAATGTAATACTTGCCGTTCTCCTCATAACAGTCTTTCTTTTTTATTCTAGTAAACTCTATAGGTCTCATTGGTATGCATGTTGTTATCATCCACCACAATATTAGCGGATAGAATCTAAATTTTTCTTCGGTTAATTTAAACTTTGCAAACTTTTTCATGAAATAATCAAAATATAATATACTCCTATAATCCGGCAATATTCTAGATTTTTTCTCTGCATTACTTATCTTACCAATGAATAATATATACTCTTCATTTATTTTTTCACCACTATAGGCTATATACTTTAAAATACTGTTTTTTTGCTTAGTCTGCGAATCATCTGATAAACTATAGAAATAATCCTCAAAATCTTCATAATTCAAAGGATTGAAGAAATTACTCACCAACAGCATTTGTGTTATTTTATTTATATGAAAACAGATATTATCTGGAGATATCCTATTAGCCAGTAAATCTAGGCAAAAAAACTTCAAAATCATATTAACTCTGCGGACAACGTCAAACGAAAATTCTACATTACTCCTATCGCAGTACCCATCAAACTCATTCTTTAGTTTCCATACTCTATCACTAAAAGCACTATTTTCAATAATTCCTTCAGATTTATACAACATAAAACTCTTCAGGTATTCATCTATTCTAGATTCATCATATTTTTTCACCTCCCTTGTTACTATAATCTTACCATTTTTATCATCTCGTTTTACCTCATTAACCAATATAGCATTTGCTTGTCTTTTCATTATTTAAATCAGTAACTACCTTAGTATTCATTTTATACCGATAAGTAGTTACTTACCTCACTTTCCCTAAATATATTATTTTCATTCTCTATAAGCATTCCGATTATAATACACAATTCAGACTATTGCTCAATGTATATCAATTTACCTCTTTTCCTAAGGAGATTTATTTTCTGCTTAACATTTGCTATATTAATAAAAGAACTTAAAATGTTATCATCCAAGTTTTCATATTGAGCCTTTGCCTCAATCAAAACATTCACATAGTTATGTAATAAAGCTGTATCTCTTACTAGTTCGATTTCTCCTAAGCTATTATTAGCCAGCATATCATCCATAAGCATATTTAATTTATTACTTATATCATAGAGTGCACTTATCTTTGGAATATTACACAGACATCCTTCACATGAACTAACAGGATAGTATGGACATTTTTCTTTCACTTCATTCTCATCGTAAATGCAGCTTGAATACTGAGTATAGCAATTTCTATTTCCATTTATAATTTCCAAAATTATATCTCTACCCTTTTGGCCTTCAGATACATATTCTTTAATAATACTATCAATTGCTTCGCATTTTATTACAATAAATTCTTGTGCTTTCTTATCGTCACTCTTAAACAACTCCCTCGATATTTCTTTATATTTATTAATAAGTATAAACTTTAATTGTTCAGATAAAAAGCTAATTTCTTCAGCTTTCGATTTATTAACGATCTGTGATGCTATTATTTCTTCTAGCTTCATATTTCTTAATTCATTAGGATTTATCAAACCACTGCACATCTGCTCTATCATGGAAGGCGATATCTCATCTTGCATATCTACAACAATTCCCGTCATTTCTTCTTGCGAAAGAAGTGACAATTGTTCTTCCATGTAACATAGTTCAATCAATCTTACATATAAATATCCGAAACTACCTCTATCAAAAACATGAAACGCTAACTCTGTTGCGCTACCATCGGTATTCGTAAGTTGATGATATATTTCCGTAGTATTTGTCCATTTCCCAACAATTTCTTTATGTGAGCGTGCATACTTATTCATCATATATGCTACACCAGCCATACCATGTGTTTTAATAGCATTTACAAAACCAAGAGTAATCAATGTTCGACATGCTTTAAGATTACTAAAACCAATAAGCGATGGCTTATTATGAAAAAACATAGAATAATCCTCTCTTACAGGAAGCTTTTTCTTCAACCTATAAAAGATATAATCTTCGTTCTTTTTTCTCCTATGAATTTCATTAATCACCAGCACTATAGCTGTAGTAATTTTTAAAGATAGAGGCACATTAAAGTGAAGATTCATTTTGTTTTTATGCGCTACTATACCATCTAAGGAAAATCTGACACTCTCTAAAACTTTCAATGCCATACTCAGTGTAAATTCATTTTCACTCTTGAACCACTGAAAATCATAGACATCTATTACTTCCAATGAGATATTAGGAATCTTGTTAATTATATCCTTACTTCGCCACGTAATAGAGAGATGCAACAAACAATACAACCATATCTGAGAATACCGATCATCTTCAAACGCCCGCAATATATGTTTATCTATATTCCAAAGAATTTTATAATACTCATACCACTGCTCTTCCGTATATATTCTAGGTTGCTGATTCCCACTTTCTTCTTTAAGTTGAGCAAATATACTTTTTCCCAGTTGTTTGCTATATTTACACCCTTCCTTTTTTCTTTCTCTAATATAGTTAAGAAAGGTGCAGGCTTTGGGTTCATGAGACGATTTTAAATTCAAATCAAGCACAAATTCAATTATCTCATCGTTGTTATAATCAAAAACTTCCCTGTCTAGATTATCTAAAATATATTCTATTGAATTTATCGCTCTTGTTAGTTCACTTTTTTTATCTATACTAGTTGACTTTTTTATTCTTTCAATTTCACCATAGAAATAGCTTTTTACCAAGTTAAAAGTTTCTTCATACTCAGTCTCTATTAGTCTTAATCTACAGTCCAATATTTTCTTCAAGTCTTTCTGAGAAGATGCTTTTCTAACTAGATATAAGCGGAGTCCTTTTAATGCTATATCAAGCGTTACATAAGTTTGCCTAAGAAAATACACAATTTTATCTTCTTGTTCTTTTATAACTTCATTAAAAATCCTTGTCATTGAAGTTTGATGTAGTTCTAGAATAAAAATAGTACAAGATAAATTGAGAAAGTTCCCAATAAAGATTAAAATGAAAGTAAGATATGGGG
>NZ_JBJHZX010000067.1:0-14763 GCF_045310515.1 Candidatus Clostridium eludens
TTCTTTTTCCTACTCATAGCTATAAGCTTTCCGGAACCACAGGTAAAACCTGTGGTATTCTAAAATAAAATAAAAAAATAAGTGGAAAATATTCTACTACACCACTTATTTATTAGAAATCAGATTTTTTATTTCTTCCATAAAAGTATTTATATCTTTGAATTGTCTATAAACAGATGCAAATCTTACATAGGATACTTCATCTACTTCTTTTAAGCTTTCCATAATTATTTCTCCTATATCAGAAGAACTTACTTCTGTAAGCATTTTATTGCTTATTTTCTTTTCCACTTCATCTGCTATTTGTTCAATTTGTTTTCTTGAAACAGGTCTCTTTTGGCAAGCTTTCATAAGTCCATTTAATATTTTTGTCCTGTCAAAATACTCTCTACTCATATTTTTCTTTATCACCAGTAAAGGAACATTTTCAATCTTTTCATAGGTTGTATACCTTTTATTACAACTTAAACACTCTCTTCTCCTTCTTATGGCCATGTTATCGTCTGTAGATCTGGAATCCACCACCTTACTTTCTCCATATCCACAATAAGGGCATTTCAATTTTATCCACGTCCTTTTATAATATAGTATATAAATAATTATACACCTTTTTTCTGAAAATTCTACTACTTATTCCTTTACATGACATTACTTTTCACTTACTATATTTTCTCCATCTATTAGGATAACATCTACCCCTATCTTTTTTACATTCTCCCAGGACACTTCCAAGTCCTCATTTTTTCCAAAGAAAGACATTTTAGCTGTTGGAGAAGGTAAAATAATAGATATTATCCTATGTTCATCACAATTTATTTTTAAATCCTTTATAAACCCTAATTTTATTCCTGTATTTACATCTATAACTTCCATGTCTCTCAAATTAGCTAAAGAAAACAAGTCTTTTTCTAATTCCATATATGTAACTCCCCTCCATCTTTTTATTAAACAGTCTGAATAACCAATTAATGAAAACTACCTAACTATTTATTGAAACTTTTTATACATACTTTCTCATATGCCTCAATGCAGTTTTTTCTAGCCTAGAAACTTGAGCTTGAGATATACCTATCTCATGTGCCACTTCCATTTGAGTCCTACCATCAAAAAATCTTAAGTTAAGTATCAACTTCTCTCTATCATTTAATTTTTTCATGGCTTCTTTTATGGCTATATTTTCAAGCCAATTTTCATCAACATTTTTAGTATCACTTATTTGATCCATTACATAAATGGCATCCCCACCATCATGGTATATAGGTTCAAACAAAGATACAGGATCCTGGATTGCATCTAGTGCAAATACCACTTCTTCTCTAGGTAATTCTAACTCTTTAGCTATTTGTGATATAGTCGGTTCTTTATTATTTTCTCTTATTAATTTATCTCTAACTTGGAGTGCTCTATATGCAATATCTCTCAGCGAACGACTTACTCTTATTGAATTATTATCCCTTAAGTATCTTCTTATTTCTCCTATAATCATAGGTACTGCATAAGTTGAGAATTTAACATTTTGACTTAAATCAAAGTTGTCAATGGCTTTTATAAGCCCTATACATCCTACCTGAAATAGATCATCTACATTTTCTCCCCTGTTATTAAATCTCTGTATTACACTTAACACCAATCTCAAATTGCCTTTTATAAATTTTTCTCTGGCGTCATTATCTCCCTGCTGCATTTTTATTAAAAGTTCTTTCATTTCTTTTTCTTTTAGAACTGGCAATTTTGATGTATTTACGCCACAAATTTCAACCTTATTAATTATCATGTAATCAGCCCCTTTAGAATATATAGCATTTTAAGTATTTACTAAGACGCTGAATTTTATACTAAAGACAAACTTATAACATTTTATTTATTTCTTTTCTCAATCTTCTTATTATTCTTTTTTCAAGTCTAGAAATATATGATTGGGATATACCAAGCAAGTCTGCAACTTCTTTTTGAGTTTTTTCTTTCTTACCATTTAGGCCAAATCTTAAATTAACTATTTCTTTTTCTCTATCACTTAATTTTTTCATTGCAATCATTAAAAGTTGTTTATCTACTTCATCTTCTATAAAACTATATACCACATCGTTATCCGTTCCTAAAATATCCGAAAGCAATAACTCATTTCCATCCCAGTCTACATTTAAGGGCTCATAAAAAGAAATCTCTGCCTTTACTTTACTGTTCCTTCTTAAATACATCAATATTTCATTTTCTATGCATCTAGAAGCATATGTAGCCAATTTTATCTTTTTTTCAGGATTAAAGGTATTCACTGCTTTTATAAGTCCTATGGTGCCTACGGATACTAAATCTTCTACATTTACCCCTGTATTTTCAAATTTTCTGGCTATATAGACTACTAACCTCAAATTTCTTTCTATAAGGGTTGACCTTACTTTTTCATTTCCTGAAACTAATTTAGATACTAAATCTTCTTCCTCTTTTTTACTAAGCGGTGGAGGAAGTACATCATTTCCCCCTATATAATATATATTTTTTATTGCAAATTTAAATTTTGTTAGTATTCTGTTTAATAATATTTTTAACCTAAGCATAATTATCCCCCACTATCAATTGTTTTTATTACATTACCCCTCTAGATAAAAGAGCGTGATAATCGCCAACCTGACTTAATTTATCCTGACAAAGAGCAATTATAACTTCTCTGTATTTTACCTCTTTGCCAAAATTTATCTTTATTACATCTGGCTTAAATCCTAAAAGTTTCCCACTAGAACCATTTATAACTCTATAGGGTATATGAAACTTACTAAACTCTTCTAAATTCACATTTCCAAATACAGATTTTTCAACTATTACCACAGGCAAATTAGTAGCAGGTTCTCTTAACTCATTTCCCGTGTCTAAAAAAGCTTTTACTTTTTTCTCTTTATTTTTAAATATGATATCTACATCATAAACTAAAGTGAATAGGTCTTTTCTATCTTTAATATAAATTACCAACCTATCAACAGTTATATAAAATATCATAAGTGAAACAAAAAGCCATTGGTATGGAAAATTAGTTATCATAGCTCCATCTAAATATGAATATCTATTATATTGAATAAACATACATATGCCTGCTAAAAGCATGGAGTATAACATGAATACACATAAAATTTTAAGATTAGTTGCAAGTCCCTTATTACCAAAAGAAATGTAAGTTAATGCAATTGCCATTATGAGTTTAAAATAAAAGGTAGAAAACATAATTAAACAGGGATAAATTAATGTAATAGTGTAAATGCTCCCTATAAGTGCCGCCAAAAACATAAGCTTCAAGTTCACTATTAATTTGAGAGTCCTACCAGTGATGTATAACAGAAAAAAATTTACTATTAAATTTATTAAAATTACTAAATCTAAAAATACAACCAAGTATATACTCACCTCCACCCATAATTTATTAATATTTATCTCTATTATATACCTATCAACTTCAAAATTTTGTCATTTTTGAATCATTTATAATATTTTTATTTTCTATAATATGCCAAAAAGTTTGTTTTTATTCTAAGTATAATTTTTCTATTTAACTATTTTTCACTTTACTTTTCATGGCAAATAAAAAAATCCACATACAGCATTAAATTGCCATACATGGACTTAATTTATTTTTTCTGCCTTCTTAGAAAAGCAGGTATTTCTAAATTATTTTCATCAAACTTTTCATACTCAATTGAAGCGGCAGCTTCGTTTTTACTATTATTTATATCATGCATCTTAGGTTTTTTTATGTCTTTTTTCGAAGTTAAATCTTCTTTGATTTCATCCTTTTCCGATTCAAAACCTGTGGCTATAACAGTAATTCTTAATTCATCTTTTATATTCTCATCTATAACTGCTCCAAATATTATATTTGCGTCAGGATCTGCCGCTTCCTGAACTATCTCTGCAGCTTCATTTATTTCTAATAATCCAAGATCCTGTCCACCAGTTATATTCAGTAGGACTCCAGTAGCTCCTACTATAGAAGTTTCCAGCAGCGGGCTAGATATAGCCTGTTTTGCAGCATCCTGTGCCCTATTATCTCCGTTCCCTTTACCTACACCCATATGTGCAAGACCTTTGTCTATCATAATTGTTCTTACATCTGCAAAATCTAAATTTACAAGACCAGGTATAGTTATTAAATCCGATATACCCTGTACACCTTGTCTTAGCACATCATCCGCATATCTGAAAGATTCCATTAAAGTTGTCTTTTTATCAACTACAGAAAGAAGTCTTTCATTAGGAATTGTAACTAAGGTATCTACTTTTTCTTTCAGATTTTTTATACCCATTTCTGCATGCAGCAGCCTTTTTCTGCCTTCAAAAGGAAAAGGTTTCGTAACTACTCCTACTGTAAGTATTCCCATGGATTTAGCAATCTCTGCAATTATAGGTGCTGCCCCTGTTCCAGTTCCGCCTCCCATTCCAGCTGTAATAAATACCATATCTGCCCCTTTTATAGCCTGTGTTATTTCATCCTTATTTTCCTCGGCAGCTTTTTGCCCTATTTCAGGATTTGCACCTGCTCCAAGTCCTTTGGTGAGTTTATCACCTATTTGTATTTTTTGTGATGCCTGAGAAAGCATTAATGCCTGCTTGTCTGTATTTATAGCTATAAATTCTACGTTTTTTAATCCCTCTTTTATCATCCTATTTACTGCGTTATTTCCACCTCCGCCGCATCCTATTACTTTTATCTGTGCAAATTGCTGAACATCTACATCAAAATCTAACACAATACCTAAACCTCCCTTATTAAAAAAAGTCCGTAAAAAATTCTTTTATCTTTGATACAAACCCAATATTCTTATTTCCATCATTTTTCTTTCCTGATCCCACGGTTATTTCTTCATAATCAATCATATCTTCCTCTTTACTTGTCCAAGTGTCTATATCTTTATATTTTATTGAATTAGAAACATCTTTTACTATTCCAACTGCTGTAACATATAGTGGACTTGATGCCCCTATATATTTTGTAGTTCCAATTCTCACAAGTTTTTCTAACATGTTTTTACTAAAATCTTCTATGCCCTTTATTGTAGCTATACCTCCTCCCACCAAAACTATGCCAGAAAGTTTATCATAGTATTCAGACATTTTTATTTCCTTATCTATTATGAAAAATAACTCCTCAATTCTAGCTTCTATAATCTGGGCTAAAATATCATAATCAACTTTAACCTTATTATTATAGTCAGCATTAACTTCTATTTTTAAACTTTTTTTCCCAGGATCTGCTCCAACACTTCCATATTTTACTTTAAGCTTTTCTGCCTCTGAAAAAGGAAGCTTTAGACATACTGCAATATCATTGGTTATGATACTTCCACCTAAATCTATAGTACTTATACTTCTTAAATTTCCTCCCTCATATATATAAATATTTATAGATTCTGAACCAGCATCTACAAGAGCCACTCCCCTTTGAATTTCTTCCTCTTTTAACACTGCCTGAGATATAGCTATAGGTTGAAATACTATTCCCAGTACCTTTATTCCTGTCTTATTTACACTTTTAAAGATATTATTTATTATAGTTGAACGGGCTAATATTATCTGTGCATCCACTTCTAACCTAAGTCCACTCATACCAATAGGGTCCTTTATTTTATCATAACCGTCAATTATGTATTGCTCAGGTACTACTCCTATTACTTCTTTATCGTTTGGAATAGTAATAATTTTAGCTGCTTTTAAAACCCTTTTGACATCATTTTGTCTTATTTCACGATCTTCTGATGATACAGCAACTACACCTTTATTCCAAACAAGTTCACTTATCCCTCCGGGCAAAGATATATATGCCTCAGTTATCTTAGTATCTACCATCCTCTCTAGTGAACTCACACATTTTTTTATGGATTCAGAAGTGTTATCTATATCCACAACTATTCCTTTTTTAACACCATTACAACTTGAAGAAGTTATTCCTAATATTTGTACCTTTCCGTACTTGTCCACTTTTCCAGCTGCAGCGCAAATATTGGACGAACCTATATCTATTCCGATTATATATCCACTCATAAAGTATGTCCCCCCTTTTTCATAAACAGACTTTTAGATTCAAGTAGAGTTTTTTTACCACTTATCATCAATTTATATATTAACATTAATAGTTAATTTAAATACGGGGATGATTTAACTTCCATATGAAGTGATTCTTAGCCCCAGGGGTTTTGCTCGTAAAGAATACTTACTCTCCCTCTGAACCTTATAAAAACTTATCTCAGAAGTTACTGCCGCGAATTTAATTTACTATATTCCTAACAAAAGTAAAAATTATAACTCATAGATCATATATTTAATCAACCAGAGTGTTAAAATTATCAGTTATAGAATAAAGGAAACCGTCAAAAATATATATTCAACAAAAAACCTAAATTTCCTCTTATATTTTATCACATTTTAATAAAATCTCAAATACAGTTAAATAATATAAATTGGAATTAAATTCATATTTATGAAAAATAAGGTGTATTTTCTCATTGATGCTCCATATCATTTACAATTTATTAATTTCATTCAATTTAATTTCATAGCAATTTCATATAAAGTATTAAGTTTATTCATAATAATATTATTTTATTGGAACATACTTACAATAAAATAATTAACTATCTTATGCCATATTCCAAATTAGCTCCAATATGTTAAGGGAAAAAACCTGAAGTTTTTTCCCTTAAATTAGAATTATATTTATAATTTTAATTGGCTTTCTCTAAATCCTTTATTTTTATGCTTCGACTATGGGTAGTATGGATCCACTCCTTATTATTTTTATTCATAATACCTTGTAATGAAATAGGGAACCAAGTAATTGCATAAATAGGATAAACTATGTAATAACAAAATATTTTTAAATCTAACTTTTTTTCTAACACCAACATAAAAGGAGTATATATAAATTGCAGTATGGAAAGTAATATAGCTGAAATCGTAAGCAAATTGAAATCCACAGAATATACAACTGTATTAAAATTAGATATTAAATTATATGTTCTCATAAGATACTGAATCCCGCCACTTACAGCAGATATACCTATAAGCACAGTTATTATAGGTTGAATACTATATAAAGCACAATCAAACAATACAAAATCAAAATTTTTTATGGATTTTTTTATAAGTTTAAAAAAATATCTACTTGATACATCTGCAAATCCCTGCATCCATCTCCTTCTCTGTTTCCATGATTGAAAAAGTGTAAGTGGTTTTTCATCGTATATTATGGCATTATGAGCCCACCCTATCTTATACCCATGTAATATCAATTTACAGGTAAATTCTAAATCTTCTGTAAGACATGTAGCACCCCATCCCAATTCTTTTAAAATATCTGTATTTATACAAAAACCAGTTCCACCTAACTGGGTTGACAACCCTAAATTACTTCTAGCTAACTGAAACATTCTATTACAAGTCCAAAATGCTATAGAATAGCTTCCTGTTATCCATGTATCATAAGGATTTTTACTATCTAAATAACCTTGAACAACTTTGTATCCTCTGCAAAGTTCTTTATTCATTTCTTTTAAAAAATTTTTATGAACGAGATTGTCTGCATCAAATATGGCAATCGCATCATATTTTTTTCCCATATTAAAAATCTTATCGAACATCCATTCCAGTGCATATCCCTTACCTCTTTTACTGCTGTTAACTCTTTCGTATACAATAGCACCTTTTTTTCTAGCCTTTGCTGCCGTCTTGTCTGTACAATTATCCGCAATAACAAAAACATCATATAATTCTTTAGGGTAATCAAGTCTATTTAAGCTTTCCAAAATATCATTAATTACAATCTCTTCATTATGAGCGGCTACAATTAATGCAAAACTATTTTTAGGTTCTACCTCTCCACCATCTTTTCTTCTCCATATACCAAAAAATGATATACACAAGTAGTATATTGATATGATATAAACTGCATAAGTTAAAACACGAGAGGTATCATAAATTATTTCCTTAAAAATGCTCAATTTAATCCCCCCTAATTCAAAGTTATTTTAGCATAAATAAAAATTAATTACTATAGCAATCATGATAATCATGTAAATTATTTTATATATTATTGGACAATTACGTATAAAATAATGATTTATGTAAAAAAGTAGAACTCTTTAGTTCTACTTTTTATGCAAAATTACAGGGAAATCATTCTAGTAAGTATATTACTATCAACAGAATGTGCAAGAGCAGCTTCATAGGATATATATCCTTTTCTATAAAGTTCTGCCAGAGACATGTCCATTGTTTTCATTCCATATTTTATACCAGTTTGCATAGAAGATTCTATTTGATGGGTTTTACCCTCTCTTATCATGTTTTTAATAGCTTCCGTAGCAATCATAATTTCAATTGCAGCTACTCTACCTTCTCCATCTGATTTAGCTAAAAGCTGCTGGGATACTATTCCTTTAACTACTGCTGCCAGTTGTATCTTTATTTGCTGCTGCTGGTAAGGCGGAAATACATCTATAATTCTATCTATAGTTTGAGCTGCCCCTACAGTATGTAAAGTTGAAAGTACCAGGTGTCCGGTTTCAGCAGCAGTAAGTGCAATAGATATTGTTTCTAAATCCCTCATTTCTCCAACCAGGATTACATCCGGATCCTCTCTCAATGCTGCCTTTAAAGCATTAGCATAACTTAAAGAATCTTTGCCTATTTCCCTTTGACTTATCAATGATTTATTATGCTTGTGTAAATACTCTATAGGATCTTCAAGAGTTATTATATGGGCAGCCCTGTTGGAATTTATTTCATTTATCATAGCTGCCAGGGTTGTACTCTTTCCACATCCTGTAGGACCTGTTACCAAGTTCAGGCCCCTTTTATGAGTTAGCAATTCCCTTATTACTGACGGAAAATTAAGTTCATTTAAAGTAGGTATTTTCAATCCTACAACTCTCACTGCAATGGTACTACTCCCTCTTTGTTTAAATACATTTACTCTAAATCTTCCAAGTCCTGCTACAGAAAAGGATATGTCAACCTCTCCAACTTTCATATATTTTTCATAATCTTCTCCCAGTATTTCTCTGCTAAATTTATCCGTGTCTGATGGCTGCAATTTTTCCTTTCCTAATCTTTTAAGCTTTCCATTCACCCTTATAACAGGCGTTGACCCTACCGTTAGATGTAAATCTGATGCGGTTTCTTCTATAGTTTTTTCCAATAAATTTTTTAGTGATACCACTTCAAGTTCCCCTTTCCAAACATTTGCCATTTACGTTATTATCATATAAAAACAAATCTTATAAAATTCACTTGATAAAATACTATTTTTATATTACATCTTCACTTAAAATATGTTTACTAGTTATTAGGTAAAACATCCCTTATCTATATTCGTTATTTATAACTAAATTTTTATATATTTTTTAAATTTAATGAAAATTATTTCATATTGGAGAAAAATCAAGTAAAAATATTGTTAATAATTATAAATTCCACGTATATGTCCTATTATCCTTCTTGCAATCCTTAAATAAATATATAAATATGATAACATATACAATGGAATTTATTAAAAATATTAGATTTACTTTCATCACTGCTCCCAATACTATTTTGTACCATAATTTAATTCTTTGTATAATTTTCTCAAAGCTTTCTTTTCAATTCTGGATACGTAAGATCTGGATATTCCAAGAATTTTAGCTATTTCTCTTTGAGTCTTTGGCTTCCCTTCTAAAAGTCCATACCTCATTTCTACTACACTTTTTTCTCTTTGAGATAAACAGGTATTTATTTTAGAATATAGTTTTTTCACCTGTATTTTTTGTTCTACAATTTCAATTATAGAATCTTCGTCACTACTTAGCACATCCATGAGAGATATCTCATTGCCTTGTCTATGTTGGACATGCCTATATAAAACAAAACTTAATATGTACAATTTTATGCATATTAATTGTAGAAATTTCTCACTAAATATAATTATATATAATAATGTAGGAATTTTTTAATAAACATAATTATATACAAACTTCTCATTAAACATAATCATAATTATATATGATAATATGGAAGTTTTTCAATAAGTATAATTTAATTTTATTCTAAGAGGAAAATGTTACTAACTATTCTAATTTAAATTAGTTCTAAATATCTACTATAGATTAATATAATATATGGTAGAGTAGTACACTCTTGAAGTTGACAAATATATTATAAAAAATAACGAGGTGCTTATTTAAAAGCGTCTCGTTATTTTTTATATGTCAGAACATCCTATAATTCCTTTATTTTATGTAATAAATTCTTATTCATTGAAACCACATTTTGAACTAAGCTTTCTCCTGTGTCTACTATCTGGTATACTGTAATATCTTCACTGTCGTCATTTAAGAAAATTGTCAACATCATATTTCCATCTTATAGTCATGCACTATCCTCACCTTAAAATATAATACACAATAAATTTTAACACAAAAATTATAAAAACATAGTTGTTTTACTCAATAATGTACACTCGCACCTACATATAAATATTGGCAGTTATAAATGATAAACAAAGCCTGCATACTTGTCTAAAGCTGCAGGCTTCTATTACTCTTACTTTCTAAAATAATGCGTTAGGAAGATGTGTTATAAACTTCTGATACCCTTCCTTGGTCCTTATCAGATTTAAACTGTGGTATTGTTTTAGATGTAGGAGATCATCAAGTTCGAAAGGTTTCATTTCATCTGACAGTTCATCGAACACCTTTTTATCACATCCCTGCAGAAGCATGTAACTTGCACCGGACCCTTTGACCTCATTCTTTAACTCTGGAGTTAACTGCCCAAGATGGTGGGCTGATATTATAATTTTTGTACCAAATTTACGTAACTGAGATAATATATCTTTTATAACACCCATGGCAGTTGGAGCTTGATATATTTCATCGTAAATAACATTACATCTGCCGGGCTTTTCATGCAGTGCACCTCTTAACTTAGCAGCAAGCATTATCTTACTTGTAAAGAAAGTAGTGAGCACATTTTTTACCATAGTATTGTTAAATTTACTTTCCGGCATTTTTATAAGTATTGTCTTTCCCTCTTCCATAGCTTTCACAAAATCAATGTTATCTTGTGCACTCATATTAAACATATATTTGCAGTATATATTTTCTTTCAGTAGATTAATTCTATCCAGAATACCATCTATCTCATTGCGTTTAGTTCCAACTATCTCCCTCCGGATAACCTCTTTGGTTTTTCTATCAGTTTCAACTTCTATTTTATCTATATCCTGGAGAGCTTCAACCATATCCTCAAAGTACTTAATGCCATCTTCACTTAAATTGCTTTTTACATAATCAATAAGCTCATGTCTATAGCTATGCTTTTCAAGACATCTTATAACATCACCAACTCCAGTACCATTATGGAGATAAACTATATTGGCAGCTGCATTTAATACCCTTCTCATATTACCGGTAAGGGGAAGACCATCTTTATTCATGGCATTAATTAAAGCCAGTGTCTGCTCTGCTTTCATATTGGCAGTTTCAAATCTGTTGAATTCATCGTTCCCCTCATATTTCACTTCATTAAATGCAAAAGCCTGAAAATTTTCCTTTTGGGTTAAGTCTAATTCTATAACATCTTTTATATTTACTGCACTTTTAATAGCTTTACTAAGTTCGCAGTTTTTAACATAATCTATAACTATATTAGATTCATGAACCTTATTTGCACACCTGCATAAGTTGGCTATAAAATTTGTTTTTCCTGCTCCCTGTGGAGCCAATAGCATAAGTGCTAAATTACCTGGATTATAGTCAGTTGGTAAAAAAGCTTTGAACTTTTTGCTGTTGTATGTTGCTGCTCCAAGTTCTATATTACCCTTTTGTAATTCTTCAGGTATATGGTTTTCCAAAACATCAACTTTGGTATTAATCCTGTATCTTTTAAGAAGTTCCCTTCCTGGTACCTGAATTAAATTATTACACTCTGCAGTACTCATTCTATTTATATAAATCTTTTTAAATTTATAGTCATCAACCTTTATATTACTTTTACTGCTTAAAGCTTTATACTTCAATGAATTATCCCCAGTTAATGAGTGGTAGCTTTCTAAAACTGCAATTGCATTATTATGTTCTCTATTCTTACTCTGACTTTTGCTGCACACAACCATCTGGGTACCTATAACTGTGCTGCTTTCTTTTTTATAGGTGAGCTTACTTAAATTATCTGTTCTATCTATTGAACTTACAGCTAATTCCTGAGTGTGTTTCTTGGTATTTTTAAATGGAGGCTTATCATCTAAAAAGTCATTAAATATATCAAGTACAAAATCAATAACTTTAACAGAGGCTATTAAAAGGTATTTTATTAAAAATGAAAGGGTTAACTTTTCCTTGTCTATAGGAAGTCCTTCTCTTAATTTTTTCATAGTCTGTGCATACATGCCCTTCCATCTAGTTTGTGACATAGGTAAAAAATTATATAGAATATTAATTTCATCGCCAGGTTCCATTATGTCTTTCACATTAAAAATATTAGATAAAGGTTCATTGGTTTTTTTATTGTATTTCAAGCTTAGCGCATCCTCTTTAGAGTAATATAATTCATATTTACTTCCAGTTGCTTCTGGTATGCTGTCAATTTTATTTATTCTAGCCCTTTTCCATACCTCTATACATTTTTCTATAAATATTTTTTCATATGCCTCAGTTACCACAAGATAAAAACAGCAGTCTTTTTCAGTTATGTTTATTATAAATGAAGCCTTCTCCGGAAGCTGATAAGCAATCTTAAGTTTTGATTTTTGAATATCTTTTTGCAATCTCTGATAGGGCGGTCTATACATACTTGCCATTGTTAGAGCTATGAGCTCCGTATCATAGTTTCTGTTAGAAACCGATGGAGTTATTTGAAGGGTAACGTACTTAGGTTTCACCAGCTGAAAGTATTCACTGAGCTTCATTGTTTTAGGCTTTGAAAATTTAGAAATGAAATCTATCATAAACACACGCCTCCTTAAAATATTGGAGGTTTACCATTTTATAATCATAAGTTATTATTACAATGCCACATTAATTGCTCTTACAACACCATAAAATAACATGCTGCCTACAGCAATTTTTTTACCTTTATTCCATCCTATTATCCATGCCATAATGGAAATCAAGCATAATAACAAGCATATTTCAAAACTATGAGCAACTAATCCACACCACAGCGTCCACGCCAGCTGTTCTGGATGAAAAAGATAATACATAACTTTTGACATAACCTTAAAAAAATCCCCTGTAGTCTCATAAAAATCTTTTATAGATTTTATAGTCTCCTGGCTTTCAGATGATGCCAGTATTAAAAACTGATTTACAGTCATAGTTTTTACCATCTTATCACCTTCTAAAATAGATTTGTAACAAATTTAAAAGCTGTTGGAAGACCGTAGTCAGCTGCAGTTATCAATAGGCCATATCCTACTTCTTTCCATGTTCCCTCACCTTTAGTAGCCATTTTAGCTAGTACCCTATAGCTATACAGGAGGGCCAAACCTGCTACTATCTTTTGTATAATGCCTATGAGCTTCCAGTAACCAGGTTCAAATCCAGCTCCATTAGCTGCCATAACTTTTTCTGAATAAAGTATCAATGCCAATATAGCTGACGCAACTTTAAAATACTTGCTATTTATGTTGTGTCCACTGATTCTTTCATGTTCTAAATATTCCGGTATAGAATATACTTCCTTCCTTTTTAATAGATTTATCATTTAAAATACCTCCACTTAATTAATAGCTAAACAAAAACTGTAAACAATCTGTAAAAACAGATGTATTCTACTAAATTTGACAATAAAACAGGAAACTTTTCTAAAGTAAAAGCATACACTACTGGTGTGTAGGCTTTGTAGGTGGCTACGCAGTAACGCCTATGAAGCTGGAGCATTAGTAGTGACCTTGGGTAAGTCTGCCCTTTAGAGAGCAGGCTTATTTTTTTATTTAAAAATAACCTCCCATACCTTTATTAAATTTTTCATTAATGAACCTCCCTTAAGATTAAACTTTAATATTAATATTTGAAATTCTTTTTAATTCCTCTAAATAAGCCCTCTAGTTCCTCCCCTAGCTCCTTATTTTCTTTTAGATTAAATTCAGGCTGATTCTTTCTGTAACTACAAATTAAAAATGTAACAAATATAGAAAAGTTATTCCCGAATAATTCTTCAGAAACCTTTAACCCATATTTAATTACATCCGGATGAAATGACACTGCCTTTACTACCGCCATTGTACCTCCTTAAGATTAAACTTTAACTTTAATTGCTTATGTTATACACTATGCTTAATATCTTAAAATGTTTCCTAAAAAATTGGCATTTTTCTTAAAATATTAAAATTAGTAATAAAAAATATGATACCTATTCCAGATACCATATATCATGTATTGTTTTATTGAGTTTTTGAGCAATTTCCAGCGCTTTTGCCAAAGTTGGCCTACTAAAATTCTTTTCATAACTATAATAAGATTTAATATTAACAGCTATTAAATTCGCAAATTCCTCAGGTTCCATCATATATTCTCTCATTCTAATCTCTTTAAGCCTATTTTTCACGCCCACATAAACCACCCTCTTAACTTTAGCTTATGTATTTATTTCTATATAAGTTTTAATATTCCTCCTAATATTTTACAAAAAATAAAAATAAAGCTTAGAGCCGCCTTATCAATTGATGCTACTAAAAATCCTATTAAAAGCTAAATTAAATTAATTCCCAAAAATATCATATTAACATAATATAAATATTGAAGT
>NZ_JBJHZX010000068.1:0-14697 GCF_045310515.1 Candidatus Clostridium eludens
ACTCTAAGAAATGTACCAGATACCGATAGAATAAAATCCTATGTAGATAAGGAAGATATAAAAAATGCGGTTGTTATTGGGGGAGGATTTATTGGGGTTGAAATGGCAGAAAACCTTAAGGAAAGAGGCTTAAACGTAGCCTTAGTAGAGGGTGCACCACATATATTAGCACCTTTTGATTCAGATATGGTAACTTTTGCAGAGAAGGAATTAGAGGATAATGGCGTAGGAATTGTACTAAATGATGGTGTTAAAGAATTTAGAGAAGAAGGAACTGGGTTAAATGTGATTCTAAACAGTGGGAAAATCTTATATGCAGACATAGTTATACTTGCTATAGGAGTAAAACCAGACACGGCATTTTTAAAAGAAACTGGAATAGAGTTTGGTCCAAAGGGTCATATAATAGTAAATAATAAAATGGAAACTAATGTTAAAGATGTGTATGCAGTGGGAGATGCTATTGAAGTAGTAGATTTCATAAATGGAAGTAAAACTGCTATTGCACTTGCAGGCCCTGCAAATAAACAAGGAAGAATTGCGGCAAATAATGTATGCGGTCTAAATTCAATTTATAAAGGAACTATGGGAACAGCAATTATTAAAGTATTTGGATTGACAGGTGCAAGTACAGGAAATAACGAGAGAATATTAAAATCAAAGAATATACCATATAAGGTTATATATCTTCACCCTAATTCAAGTGCTGGCTACTATCCAGGTGCAGCTCCAATGACAATAAAGCTTATTTTTAATAGTGAAGGAAAAATATTAGGGGCACAAGCTTTCGGATATGTTGGCGTAGATAAGAGAATAGATGATATAGCAGTTACTATGAGGCTTGGTGGTACAATTTATGATTTAACAGAGCTGGAACTTGCATATGCCCCACCTTATTCTTCAGCTAAAGATCCTGTAAATATGGCTGGATTTATTGCAGAAAATGTTTTAACAGGCAAAGATGAAATAATACTTCCAGAAGATATAGATAATAGAGATAAAAATAAAACTCAGATTATTGATGTAAGAACTGAATTGGAATGTAGTAATGGCCGTATGGAAGGAGCTGTAAACATACCTTTAGTTAATATAAGAACTAAAATGAATGAGTTAGATAAAAGCAAAGAAATATTAGTTTATTGTCAGGTAGGGCTTAGAGGATATATAGCTGCAAGAATTTTAAGGGCAAGTGGATTTAAAGTAAAGAATTTAATAGGTGGATATAAAACTTATACTATGAGTAAATTTAAACCAAGAGATGTTGTAATGAACAAGCAATTCCCTATGGATTTAAAAGAAAGAGAAGTTAGTGTAAGTTTAGAGAGTAATTTAAATGAATATGGAGAGGCTGCTGAAGCATATAAAAAAGGACACTTTGACAAAAATATTGATGCTTGTGGACTATGTTGTCCGGGACCTCTAATGCGTGTTAATAGCGATATACAGGATATGGAGGAAGGCGAAATCTTAAAAGTTACAGCATCGGATCAAGGATTTTATGAGGATATAAAATCTTGGTGTGAAAGAACCCACAATGAATTATTGAACAGAAAAAAGGATAAAGGAAACATAATAGCCTTTATAAAAAAAGGTAGCAAAAAACAAGTAACTGAAAATAGTGATTTGGTTAATGCCTGTGCTATTGCACAAAAAGACAATAAAACATTAGTTGTATTCAGTGGGGATTTAGATAAAGCCTTAGCATCTTTTATAATAGCTAATGGAGCAGTTGCTATGGGTAAAAAGGTTACAATGTTCTTTACCTTTTGGGGATTAAACATTCTAAGAAAGCACGAAAAAGTCAGTGTTTCAAAGGGGTTTATGGATAAGATGTTTGGGGTTATGATGCCTAGAGGAGCTAAGAGATTAAAGCTTTCTAAGATGAATATGCTTGGAATGGGAACAAAAATGATGCAAATGGTAATGAAGAAGAAAAATGTTTCTTCATTAGATGAATTAATCGGAGCAGCTATTGACAGTGGAATAGAAATAGTTGCATGTCAGATGAGCATGGATGTAATGGGGCTTAAACAAGAGGAGCTAATAGATGGAGTTAAAGTAGGTGGCGTAGGGTACTATCTAGGAGAAGCTGAAGATTCTAACGTTAACTTATTTATATAAATACTAGCCAAAATAAAAATTATGAAAGGAAGGTTATTAATTATGACTAAGGTAATAAATAGCAGCGAATTTCAAAAGAATGTTTTAAATAGTAATGAAACAATATTGGTAGACTTTTTTGCAGAATGGTGTAGTCCATGTAAGATGGTTGCTCCAATCTTGGAGGAATTAGGCATGGAGCTAGAGGGAAAAGCAAAAATATTTAAGGTAGATGTAGATAAAAGTAGTGAGTTAGCTCAAAAATATGAGATTGCTGGTGTACCAACACTAATGATTTTTAAAGATGGTAAAGCAGTTGATAAAATAGTAGGTTTTCAACCTAAAGAAACACTAAAGTCCATATTAAAACAATATTAAAATTATATGAAAAGTTCTTATAATATTATGAGTAAACGCCTATACCTTACTTTACAGGGTAATTTAAGATATAGGCCATTCTTTTATATCAATATAAAAATTCTTTTTAGGATACTTTTCTGTGCATCAACTAATCAATTTCCTTATTTGTTTCTAATAAAATCAAGCATTTTCGTAGGGGTGCAACTTGGTACGATAAGCTGGCATCTTCTTTTCTTGATTTGTTTATTGTGCTTTGATATTTATTTTGTACAAATAGTATAGGAACTGTGCCTTTTCAGACACACCCTAGCGTTAAACTAAATTTTTTTAATTTCAAAAATAACTTCGTCACAATAGTCTGGACATTGAACTATAAGTTTTTCTCCAAATCCCATTTGCTCTGGAGTAACGCCTTTTCTAGTGGCGAATACAAAAGGAAAAAAAGATTGTAGTGCCATTACGCATATATTGTCCGTGTTCTTCATATCTACCAGTGTATTTTTTATAGATATTTTATCTCCTTTTTTATAACAACTACATTTAGATTCTATAACTTCTATTACAACATATTCCATAAATATCTCCCCCTGATATGCAGTATTTAATTTAAACCTTTGTGTTAGTTCATTAACTATTAACTAATTGCTAAGCGAAATGTACAATGTGTTTTCTTATACATTTATCCGAACGCGGTAATTAGCGGATACTCCCATCTTCTCCAAAGTGGGAGATAAGCGCTGCAGATAAGTTCTTCCCCTAAAGGATAACGTATTCTAAGTACTAAAGACACTAAGAATACTGTTAATAAGTTTCAGATGGAGAAAAGCATTTTTCATAAGTAAACTCCACCTGAATCTAAGGAGAACTTGATGAATGAACTTTATAGTGATGAATTTTTTTATTTTAATATAAAAATCTTATAGAGTCAAGGGATTTATTGATAATCTATCAATATAATAGAAAAAAGCTGATAAATTATCAGTTTTTTTAGAAATCACAACAAATGTATTGATTTCTCCTAATTTCACTGCTCACTATCCATAAATAGTATTTAACGATAATATTAAATATGTTAAATTTTTACATTGTAGAATTGGAAGTACCGATTTTCCGTTTTCAGTAAGAGTATATTCTACTTTAGGTGGAATCTCATTATATTGCTTACGATTGATAATTTCATCTGCAATCAATTCTTTTAGCATTGCAGCAAGTACTGAGTCAGTAATATTATCGAGTTCTTTTCTGATTTCATTGTATCGCATTACATTATTAGCAGATAACACACAGATAATCCTTGATTTCCATTTACCGCTGAAAAGTTCAATACCGTACTCGATAGGACACATGATTTCTTTCTCAAGTTTTGGCTTATATTTCATTATTATTTCCTCCAACCTCTTCTTAGAATTAGCACTAAATGTTCAATTACAGTTGTAAGTAATGAAGAGGTAAATATGAGATAGGTTCCTAATGAAGCATATTGACATAAGAGTTAATTTATAATAACATATTATATAGACTGGTTGTTATAATTCTATTTATGAAAGGATATAACTTATGAACTCTGAAAATAATTCAAGAGAAAAAATACTTAATACTGCGACTAAACTTTTCCAGATCAATGGGTTCAATGCTACTGGATTAAATGAAATTTTAAAAGAAAGCAAATCGCCTAAAGGCTCTCTTTATTATTATTTTCCGGATGGCAAAGAACAGTTAGCATTGGAAGCAATTCACTTGGCAAGCAAATCTATAATAGAAAAATTGGAAACTACTCTGAATAAATATTCAGATCCCATTAAAGCCATAAAATATTTGATAAATAATATAATAAATGATTTAGAAGAAGAAAATAAGCTTCAAGGTATCTCGGTAAGTTTAATAGCTTTAGAGACATATTCCTCAAATGAACATTTGAGAGAAGCTTGTAAAAGTGTATTTACAGAATTAAGTTATGTGTATGCTAAGAAATTGGTTCAAAATGGTTTTTCAAAACAAAAAGCTAAAGAATTAAGTATGGCCATTGAGATAATGATTGAAGGAGCTATTACCATCTCTGTTACAAGAAAAGATACTATTCCACTTTTAACAATTAGTAATATTGTAGATGTTTTGTTGAGTCAAAATTAATATCTTTCTAAACAACTTCTGATTCTAATATATAGACTGGTCTAAATATTAAAACGTGATAAGAGATTAAGGAGGTAATTTAATATTATGATACAGAAACAGACGTTTTTAAATGCCAGAGTAGATGTAAAACATCCCTATCTGGTTATGTTGGGATTATATTTAGGTGCATTTACTGGTATGTTCGGTGAAACATCTATGAATATTGCACTTCCACAATTAATGGATACTTTTCATATTAGTGTAGGAATTGCCCAGTGGTTGGTGGTTGGGTACATGCTTGTGATTGGGGTCGTTCTGCCTTTTACCAGCTTATTAATGAAATGTTTCCCTGTAAGAAAACTGACATTTTTTGCTTTGGGAGCATTTATGATTGGTTCCCTTATCAGCGGTTTTGCACCTGATTTTAGGATTCTTCTGGCTGGCCGCATGATTCAGGGAATTGGTACCGGAATAGTTCTTCCTATGATGTTTTCAGTGATTTTGGAGGTTTTTCCTCCAAATAGAATTGGCTCCGCCATGGGATCAGCCTCTTTGGTAATTATGTTTGCACCAGCAATTGGACCAACTCTTTCTGGCATCTTTTTAGGAATGCTTTCTTGGCGTTGGATTTTCTTTTCATTTGTTATTATATTAGCAGTTGCTATGATTTTTGCAGGAATCTATATGGTGAATCCTTATAAGCCAACCAAACCGAAAATTGACAGAATATCCTGCTTAACTTCTGTTATTGGGTTTGGGGGTATGGTACTTGGCGTTAGTCTAGCCAGTGAATTTGGATTCTCTGTTCCAGTCATTCTGGCGTTGATAATCGGCATCATTACCACTATACTTTATGCAAGAAGGCAAATGCAGCTGGAAACTCCAGTCCTTGATTTAAAAGCGCTTACTGTTTCAAGATTCCGAACGGGAACAATGTTGGTAATGTTAAACTTTGCCATTATATTATCAGCTATGTATTTGGTGCCGCAATATATTCAGAACGGGCTGTTGGTTCCGGTAGCCACAGCCGGTTTGATTTTACTTCCAGGAGGGCTACTCAATGCTTTTATTTCCTATATTTCCGGGCGATTTTATGACAAATTCGGAGCAAAATATCTCGTGAAAATTGGATTCTTTGTTTCCATTGTCAGCATGATTATGTTGCTATTTACATCATCCAACAGTTCTGTTGCTTATGTAATTTTGTGTCATGTTATTTTAATGATTGGTATTCCTCTAGCAATGTCACCGGCTCAGATCAGTGCACTGAATGCACTTCCACAGGATCTGTCAAGGGATGGAAGTACTATCGTAAATACAATGCAGCAAATAGTTGGTGCTATTAGTGTCGCAATTGCCACATGTCTACTTGGTATCGGACAAACTTTCTATTTCTCTGATGGTGGTAAAAATAAAGCAGAAGCATTTGTGGAGGGTTCCCATTACGGATTTTATTTTGCTCTGGCGCTTTCTGTAATTGGATTCTTTATTTCTTTCAGAATCAAGGATACAGAGACGGAAAAACTATAAGTTTGATTTTAGGGCGTTTTGTATGAGTAAGGTATCATACTTTCATACTTTTTAAACTACGTCCAATAAATACGTAAGATTAAGGGGTAATAAAAGGGGAACTGATCTATACTGCAAAGTAAACGAAATTAATTGGTATAGTAAGGGCTGATCTAAGAAGCCATATTAGAATGGATAATGATACTTTTGTAGATGTAATGGATAATGCTATTTCAGCTCATGTAAATTGGATTAATACTCTCGAAGCTATGGCAATGAAATGCTAATACGACCATTACAGACAGATGGTCATAGATGTGGATTTGGACATTTTATGAATCAGTAGTACCAGAAGATGAAGGTATAAAATCATATGGGATAAAATAGATTCAATACACTTGGAATTGCATAAAATTGGACATATAGTAATTGATAAGATTAAGTCTGGAAGTAGAGATGAAGCTTTAAGTAATGCTAATAGAAAAAGGGAAACGAATAATTTCATTTCCCTCTAATAATCTACTTTAGCATATTCCGTCTCTAAATCCGTGTCCACATCCGCACAATAATAATAAAATTATTATTATAACTATTACTTGGTTTCCGTGACCACAATTATGATGTCCGCATGACATAAAGATCTCTCCTTCTTATCTTAAACATATATTTTTAGTTATCCAATTTATTATCATTTGTTTTATATCATATTGCTTTAATTAAGCCTATAAGATTTTAGTGATTTAGAACATTTTTCTTATCATCTTTTGTTATATACTTCTATAATATTAAGAAGATATATAAATGTTACCGTGTCAGATAAATAGACATAGCAAAAAATTCATAAGTCATAGAAGGCCAATAAGGGCATTTCGTACACTAAACATATAATAGTGATATTTCAACATAAAAATAAAGCAAATCCCATACACCTAGAAAGGTTGTATGGGATTATAAAATTTACTTAAGCTTTAAATTATTTCTTATCTCCTTTCTCATTTTTACTAATTCGGGAAAATTATAAAATAATAATACTTTCTTTTCAGCTATGGTTTTTCCACTTGGTTTATTTTGAAAAACAAATACTCTAAAGCATTCAGCTATATCTTCTTCTGGATTCGTTGAAGCATATTCCGAAACAAACTGATTTTTATATTTTTCATAAAAAGCTAAATTTTCTTGTTCATCATTTTGGTTAGCTTTAATACTATTTGATTTTTTATAATCACCATATATATTTGACCAGAATTTTTGATAAAATATATTTAAATAGGACTGCTTTTTAGTTGTGCCTTCATCTGTGACATAGGTTGCGCTATTTTCTTTAAGTTCTGGTTCAATTTGTTTATAATTTAAAGTTATAATATGTCCAAACTCATGAACAATAGTCTCATTTAAATCTTTATTTAATAATTTTCCTTTTTCATCAAATGCATCTTGTATATTTAAACCGAATGTCCATATTGTATTACTATCATCTGAATCTACATAAGCCATTGTATTATCTTTTTCATCTGTAACTACATCGAATCTATTAATTGTGTTTAAATATGCTTTAGGGATTATTTGTTTTACCCTCTCCCACATTATTTTATGTTTTTCTATATCATTCTTTGATAATTTTTTATTACTTTTAAGTTGGAGCTGGCCATCTTTTACTTTATATGAGGCCATTAGGTTGTCCGTACCCTCTGTTGCTTTATTACTTTTACCGCCAGTATATTCTAAAGTTGTTTTATCTACTGCATCTATACTCTGTGTTTTCAAGAAAGATTTGTTAATTTCTTTAGCTTGTACACTTATTGGTATAATTGAAAAAATCATCGTTGAAATGGTCATGTTCATAACTATTTTTTTGAATTTCTTAGATATCATTATTGTTACCTCCTAAGTTTTTTAAACTTATCTTTATGTGTATGACTTACGTACAGTGAAGATGGTATGTTGACTAGGGGTTAAATCACTAATAAAAAAGTATAGAAGAAAACATAACCAGGTTCTAAAATATAAGTTAAATCCGCAAAAAAACTTATAAAAAAAGAGAACTTGGCTATGCCAAATAATCAAGAATATATTATAACAGAGTTAAAAGAAATGCTATATAATATTCTATCCATATCATCCAAAATACCCAATAATTTAGTATATATTGTAGTAAAAACATTTTAGAGGGGTGTCGCTAACATTTTCGATAAAACCCCCGCTAAGGAATAAAGTGGATAATGTTTTATTGTTTCACCTTTAGACTATTTAGTTACCAGCAAGAGGCCAATGATACATAAAGCAATTCCACAAATTTGATGAAATGAAATATTGTCTTTATATATAAGGACACCAATAATCAACAAGACGCAGGCTAGACTGATATTGGCTACAAGTGAACCTGTACTAACATTCCATCCAACTCTGTAAATATAAATATACCCGAATTCAAGTGCAACGACTGAAAATCCCAAAGCTACAGCAGTCCAGTTTGTTTTTTGAATTTCAGTGATTATATTTTTATTCTCATTTGTAATAAAAAATAATAGTACAGATAATAAAGCAGCTGTAAAATAGGTTATAGAAAGTGATGCCAAAGGGTGTACTTCACTAGGTGTTAATTTTGCGCTGATATTATATAGAGTATTTGCTGCTACAACAATTATAATAGGCCAAAGTAAATCAATCATAATATGCCTCCTAAAATAAAAAACCGCAAACAAAAACCTTTGTTTGCGGTAGGTGTTCACCCGAACTTCTCAATATTTTTGATTTAACGTATCATGTTTTTTAACATTTGTCAAATTCCAATTTGCAGAGTTGGTGTATGATAATTTTAGATTTAGTTCTGTGGGAGCTTACTGCACATTGAGACGGAAACATGGCGCAACACAGGCGCCAAGCTCCTCTACGCCGAACCGTATTGGCTGGAAGTTGTAATGGTTGGGGTCGGCCTAAATCATATATAAATTGCAGTAAGTAAATTAATTAAAAAAAAATTAAAGGATATTATACTTTTATGTAGAATAATAAATATACATTCAGAATATTTTGGCATTTGATATTAAGCCATATTAAAAAGTTTAGAAGATTACAATGATATATGCAATCCATATATCATTAAAATAAAAAGTTTACCAACATTAAGTAGATTGTTTAGAAAATATTATGGCAATATGAATAAATAAATTTGAAAAAAACTTGATATTTAATAATTGATGTTGTATAATAATAATTGTTAAAAGATAAACGTAAAAATAATTACATAATATTAATATATAGGGAGGAATTTATAATGAAAAAATTTGTTTGTTCAGTCTGTGGTTATGTTCATGAAGGAGATACACCTCCAGCAAAATGTCCTGTTTGTGGTGCATCAGCAGATAAGTTTATAGAAAAGACAGAAGCTGGAGCAATCAGCTGGGCGGATGAACATGTAATAGGCGTTGCTAAAGGTGTAGATCCAAAGGTAGTAGAAGAGTTAAGAGCTAACTTTACAGGAGAATGTTCAGAGGTTGGAATGTATTTAGCTATGAGCCGCCAGGCAGATAGAGAAGGATATCCTGAAGTTGCAGAGGCATATAAGAGAATAGCTTTTGAAGAAGCAGAACATGCAGCTAAGTTTGCTGAACTATTAGGAGAAGTGGTAGTGGCAGATACAAAGAAAAATTTACAGGCTAGAGTAGATGCAGAAGAAGGTGCTTGTAAAGGCAAAAAAGATCTGGCAACTCTTGCTAAGAAATTAAACTATGATGCAATTCATGATACAGTACATGAAATGTGTAAGGATGAAGCAAGACATGGAAGTGCATTCCAAGGATTATTAAATAGATATTTTAAATAAGAGCTAGTATGCTGTTTTGACAAATATCATATTTATTAAATACAGAACAATACCGTTATAAATTAGTATATAAATGAGAGGAGGAAGTACTTACATTTGGTATATGTAAGTATAATAAATTTATGATTGATAATAAAGCATTTTACAAATTAAGTTATGGGTTATATGTTATAAGTTCCATTTCTGGAGGTAAAAAAAATGGTCAAATTGCAAATACAGTCTTTCAGATAACATCAGATCCAGCCAGAATTGCAGTAAGTATTAATAAGCAAAATCTTACTCATGAGTATATACAAAATAGTAAACTCATAGGAGTATCAGCTTTATCAACAGAAACTCCTTTGGAATTTGTGGGTAAATTTGGTTTTAAATCAGGAAGAACTACTGACAAGTTTTCAGGTGTATCCTTTAAAACAGGTGAAAGTGGTGTTCCAATAGTTGTAGATAACACAGCTTCATATTTTGAATTAAAAGTTGAAAAAGAAATAGATATAGACACTCATACTATATTTATTGGGAAAGTATTAAATTCAGAATTGATTAAAGATATAGACCCAATGACATATGCATATTACCAGGATGTAAAACGTGGCAAATCACCGCAAACTTCACCAACTCACATAGGAAATAAAAATAATCCTGTAAAAGATATGCCTAAATATCGCTGTTCAGTATGTGGATATATTTATGATCCAGCTGTAGGAGATCCTGATTCATATATTGAGCCTGGTACCTTATTCGAAAATGTGCCTAGTACATGGGAATGTCCAGCATGTGGTGTACCTAAAAGTAAGTTTAATCCATTAGTTTAAATATTAAGCGTGATCATATAGATTTAAGGATTTTTACATTAAGTTATAGGATTTACTTTGACATTCCAAAATTTACAAGGGTCAAAGTGAATCCTATAACAAAATACAACTATAAATATTACATTCATGCCTATTCAGTATTAGGAATGAAATATTTTATTTCTAATACTATTAAAGACACATTATTATCAATAGAAACAGGAACAGCCTAAACGAGATATACTTTATTAATTACATAACTATGTAGCATTCAATATAAAAATATATTGAACTGAATTTTATAGCACTTTTATCATATAATAATTATTAATAATGAATAGGAGGTAATCAATATGAATGCTTTAGAAATAAAAAAAGATATTTATTGGGTAGGAGCATTGGATCCAAACCTTAGAATATTCGATATAATAATGAATACACCTTATGGAACTACTTACAATTCCTATGTAATAAAGGGAAGTGAAAAGACTGCTATATTCGAGACTGCAAAAGAAAGCTTCCTTGATGAATTTTTAGAAAGGCTAAATTCATCAAAGGTAGATGTAAAAAATATAGATTACATAGTAATTGATCACACCGAACCAGATCATTCTGGTTCTATATCAAAATTGCTGGATCTTGCACCTAATGCAAAACTTGTAGGCTCTAAGGCTGCACTTAGATTTATAAAATCCATATCAAATAAAAAATTTGATTCTATTGCAGTAAAAGACGGTGATACTTTGAGCCTTGGAAATAAGACCTTAAAATTTATTTCTGCACCATTTCTTCATTGGCCTGACTCCATATATACTTATGTTCCAGAAGACAATATTTTAATTACCTGCGATTCCTTTGGAGCACACTACTGTAATTCAAATATATTCAACGATTTAAATGAAGATGAAAAAGGCTACATGGATGCTTTAAAGTATTATTTCGATGGTATAATGGGTCCTTTTAAAAAATATGTACTTGAGGCAATTGACAAAATTAAAGATTTAAAAATTGACGTTATATGTCCTGGGCATGGTCCTATCTTAAGAAAAGATCCTCTAAAAATAGTAAATCTATATAAGGAGTGGAGTGCACCTGCAAAATCAAATGAAAAAAAATATATAGTAATACCTTATGTATCTGCCTATGGGTATACTTCCTCTCTTGCAAATAAAATAATTGAAGGTATAAAGGATTCTGGAGATTTTGAAATACAACCTTACAATGTAATTTACAGTGATGTAAATGAAATTATAGAAAATATAGGGAAAGCAGATGGAATTTTATTTGGTTCTCCAACTATTAATGGGGATGTTTTAAAACCAATTCTTGATATATTGATTTCTTTAAACCCTATAGTACACGGTGGTAAAGTGGCTGCTGCCTTTGGATCTTATGGGTGGAGCGGTGAAGCTGTACCAAATATTGAAGCTAGATTGCAACAACTTAGGATGAACTTATTAACTCCAGGACTTAAAATAAATTTTAAGCCATCTGACGAAGAGTTAATGTCTGCTTATAACTTCGGAAGAGACTTTGCAAAAAAGGTTATAGAAAACTCAGATGAAACTCTTGAACCTCTAAAATCGGCGTCTGTGAAAAAATGGAAATGCACCGTTTGTGGCGTAGTAGTTGAGGGAGATAATCCTCCTGAGACATGTCCTGTATGCCGTGTTGACTCAAGTAAATTTATACAAGTGTAGTGGCTGATTATAATCTTTCTGTCTAAATATGGTAGTATATACAATATAAATTTGGAAATTATAGAATATACTTAGCTACTAATTACAGAGCTGCTATTACCCCATTTAGGTTAAAAAATAAAGATAAAGTAAAAATGTTTTTTTATTTTATCTTTATTTTAATGATAATTATATTATTATTTATGGTAGAAAATCAACTTTTAATGGACTTCTCTCTACTAGTCTAGGATAATTATATTTTGGGTAGCCTACCATAACAGCTCCGGTTATTTTTTTACCTTTAGGTATATTAAATAATTTAAGCATTGGAGAATTATCTTTAAGAGCAATCCTTTCAAATATACCCGCCCAACATGATCCTAATCCAAGAGTTGGTGCATACAGCTCCATATATGCCAATGAAAAAATGGTATTTTCTCTCCCTCTTGGAAAATCTTCACCTGTAATTGCCAGAATAAGACTAGGAGCTCCTCTTAAAATAGTATCTATTCCTTTTTCAATATACACTTTAATAAAATCATCAAATTTTCCACTCAAAGCCTTATCATTTTTTAATTTATCTACAGTAACTTTAACAGCTTCATCAAGTATTTTCCTATTATCTATGATAATATAGGATACACCTTGTAGATTATGTCCTGTAGGTGCATAATGTGCTATATTAACAAGTTCTATTAACTTTTCTCTTGAAACTGAAGTTTCTTTGTAAGAGCGTATTGAACGTCTTGAACGAAGAAAGTTTTCTGCTTCTTTAGGACTTAATTTGGAAAACTTTTTCGAACTTTTTTGATTGATTAATGGTGTTTTTATATTATCAATAGCTGCCCGTGGGCAGACAGCTACACAATGTCCACAGGCAATACATTTTTCGGAACAACTATCTTCCGGACCATTTTCTACAATTCTCAATATCTGAACGGGGCACTCATTTACACAAATTCCGCATTTGATACATTTCTGTTGATCTACAGTTATTAAATTCATTTTCTTACTCCTCCCAATAATAATCTATGATAAAATTTAAATTAATAAAATTATTTTGCAGTTTTATGAACAATGACTGCTATAATTTGAGTTGCTATTCCAAAAATACAAACTCCATACCATCCAAAGTGTGCATAACTATAGGATCCTAGAAAAGAACCAAATGCTCCTCCTAGAAAAAAGCTTACCATATATATAGTATTAATTCTGTTACGCATTTCATCATTTAAAGAATGCACTCTGGTTTGATTGGAAACATTACCTGATTGGACTCCTAAATCAAGTAATATAATTCCTAAAATCAGTCCCCATACCTTAAATCCAAATAGAAGAAAGAATATATAAGAAATTGTTATAACAACTATACATATTCCTATAACAAATCTAGAACCCTTCTTGTCAGCCATTCTTCCAACCAAGGGGGCTGCCAAAGCACCGACGATTCCAACTAACCCCAATAAACCTGCTGCCTGAGAACCCATGTTGTAATGAGCACTTCCAAGTAAAAATATAAGTGATGTCCAAAATGCACTGAAAGCTGCAAATATCATAGCTCCATTAATAGAAGCTTCTCTTAAAACTGATTCGGTTTTTATTAGTTGTATCATCGATTTTAATAACTCAATATATTTAATATTAGAAACAGGTTTACGTACTGGTATTAGTTTTCTTAAAGCTATTATAAGAATTATCATCATAATTGCTGCAATAACATACACTGCTCTCCACCCTAGGTATCCACCTAAAATACCACTAAATGTACGTGATACTAATATACCAATCAATAGACCACTCATTACTGTACCTATTATTTTACCTCTCTCATTTGGAGCTGATAGCTGAGCAGCTAAAGGAATAATAAGCTGAGGAATAATTGAAGTAAATCCAACTGCAAAAGAAGAAATTATCAACATAAATATATTATGAGAAAAAAACATACTTATAAGAGAAAGTATTGAGAATAAAAGCATTATAGTTATTAAATTTCTTCTTTCTCTTATATCTCCAAGAGGCAATATAAATATCATTCCAACTGCATATCCTATTTGTGTAAGCATTGCAGCAGATCCAACACTAATTTCACTGACATTAAACGTCTTAGCTATATCCGCCAGCAAGGGCTGTATATAATATAAATTCGCTACAGTGAGCCCGCAAGCTACAGCCATAACCATAATCAATAAATTATTTAGTACAGGCTTATTTTCCACAAAATCGTTATTTAAGCTTTCCATAATCTCCACCCCTCGTATAATAAGTTTATGGTCAGTTAAATAACTGCTATAGACTTATTTATTTTTTATATTTTGTATAGATT
>NZ_JBJHZX010000069.1:0-14697 GCF_045310515.1 Candidatus Clostridium eludens
AACATGTTAAGCTGACTGATACTAATAGGTCGAGGGCTTGACCAAACAATAATATTTACTGTGCAATTTTGAGGGGATATAATATATTGGAATCAACTATGTTGTTTATCAATTATATGAAAAATAAAATAATAAATAATTATAATGTGTATATTGAATAGATTAGTGTATCCGAAATTTTGGATACACTTTTATTTTGGATATAATTATATAGATGAAAGGAAAATTATATCAACAGTACAAGCTTTGTCACTATATAGTTGGCGAGAAATTGATTGTTAGTTAAATTAGTATTAATCTAAAGAAATTTCCACATTATTTAGTATTTTATTTATTAAAAAAACATGATATACTTAAGTCGCAAGTATTGTCTACATGTTAACAATGTAGATGATTACAAAATAGCAAGGCTATTGCAGAATTCTAAATTTTTAATAAAATTTGAAATATTAAAACTTAAAATTATACAAGTTTAATTATCAATAAAGTACAATGGAATGTGGAATAGAGAATGTATAGTTTTGAGAAAATATTGAGTAAATTCATCGAATTAAGCAAATTTAGTGAATATTGTAGAATTAATATGAATATATATTAAAATATTATATGTAATAATAATCGTATCATTTAATCTTTTATTTATTAAAAAAACATGGTATACTTAAAACTGAGTAGATTGTCTACATATTAACAATGTAAACAATGTGGATGATTAATGCCAATATCCAGTTTTAAGGTTGATGAAGTTTTTTATAAAATTTTGTAATTTCCATTATAAAATATAAAAGGCATTTATACTCATGGCTAAAATTCTTTATGTGAATATTGGAAGTAAAACAAAAAGCTTTATGTAAAACTTATTTAATGAAATTAAAATTAATATTTAAGTGGGAGGGTGAAGTATTTAATGTCAACTACATTAGAGCAAAATTCAAAGGATAATTTATCTGGACAAGATGTGATTGAAAAATATCCTAAAGAGCAGAGATTTACGCTTGCTATACTGCAGGATATACAGAGAAAGTATAAGTATATACCCAAGGAATCGCTAGAAAATTTAGCTAAATATTTAGATACTCCTGTTAGTAGATTGTATAGTATGGTTACTTTTTACAAGGCACTAAGTCTTACTCCAAAAGGGGACAATATAATAACAGTATGTGATGGAACAGCCTGTCACGTTGCTGGTTCTGTGGTTGTACTAGATGAGCTTGAAAAAGCACTAGGAATTAAACAAGGAGAAACTACTGAAGATCTTAAATTTTCAATCAATACAGTTAACTGTATTGGTGCGTGTGCATTGGCACCTGTTATGATGATTAATGATAAGTACTATGGTAATTTAACACCTAAGATGGTGGGAGAAATTATTGATAAGTATAGGGGTGGAGAATAATGGACAACAAAAAGAAAGTTTATGTGTGTTGTGGAACAGGATGTATAGCTAAAGATAGTCTATTAGTTGTAGAAGAACTGAAAAAGGAAATAAAAGAATTAAATGCAGATATAGAGGTATTACCTGAAGTAAAATCTACTGGATGTAATGGAATTTGTCAAAAAGGACCTGTAGTTAAAATATATCCAGATAATATAGGCTATTTTAAGGTTGAAGTTAAAGATGTAAAAGATATAGTTGAGAAGACATTGATAAAAGGTGAGATTATTAATAAATTATTGTATGTTGAACCAACTACAAAGAAGAGATTAGAAAATTATCATGAAAGTGAATTTCATAGGAGGCAGCATAAAATTGCCCTTAGAAATGCTGGCGAAATAGATCCAACTAGTATAGAAGATTACATTGAAAGAGGAGGATATAAGGCTTTAAAAAAGGTAATATTTGAAATGAAGCCAGAAGAAGTAATTAAAGAAATATCTATATCCGGTCTCAGAGGAAGAGGTGGAGCAGGATTTTCAACAGCTCGTAAATGGAAAACTGCTGCAGATATTGATGTAACTCCTAAGTATGTAGTGTGTAATGGAGACGAAGGAGATCCAGGAGCATTCATGGATAGAAGTATAATGGAAAGTGATCCTAGTGACGTTGTAGAAGGTATGACTATATGTGCCTATGCTGTGGGAGCCAATCAGGGATTTGCTTATATAAGAGATGAATATGGACTTGCTATAAAAAATATGCAGACTGCTATAGATAAAGCTAGAGAAAAGGGATTTTTAGGTGAAAATATATTGGGAAGCAGTTTTTCCTTTGATATACAGATAGTAAGAGGTGGAGGAGCTTTTGTATGTGGTGAGTCTACTGCTCTTATGTCATCAATAGAAGGTATGGTAGGAGAACCTAGAGCTAAATATATCCATACTACAGAAAAGGGTTTATGGGGTCAGCCTACTGTTTTAAATAATGTAGAAACCTGGGCTAATGTGCCTATAATAATTGAAAAGGGAGGAGAATGGTATCATTCCATAGGTAGTATGGAAGACAGCAAGGGAACAAAGGTGTTTTCCTTGGTTGGAAAGGTTAAAAATACAGGACTTGTGGAAGTACCAATGGGAACCACTCTTAGAGAGATAATATATGATATAGGCGGGGGAGTACTAAATGACAGAAAGTTTAAAGCAGTTCAAATAGGAGGACCTTCTGGAGGATGTTTACCGGCAGAATATTTAGATTTACCGGTAGATTATGATACTTTAGATAAAGCAGATTCTATGATGGGTTCTGGTGGTATGATTGTAATGGATGACAGAACCTGTATAGTTGATGTAACAAGATATTATTTAAGCTTCTTAGCTGAAGAATCCTGTGGAAAATGTGTGCCTTGTAGAGAAGGAGTAAGAAGAATGCTTGAAATATGTTCCATGACAAGTCAGGCATCTCTATGCAGTCTTGGTAAGAGTGCAGCAAACCCAGTAAGAGCTTCTATTAGATATTTTAGAGATGAATTTGAAGAGCACATAAAAAATAAGAGATGTAGGGCAGGAGTTTGTAAAGATCTTACTACTTTCGCTATAGATGCAGATAAGTGTATTGGATGCGATTTGTGTAAGAAAAATTGTCCTGGTAACTGTATTACAGGAGAAATTAAAAAACCTCATGAAATAGATGCAAGTAATTGTGTAAAATGTGGTAACTGTATGAATATTTGTAGATTTGATGCTGTTAAAGTTTTATAGGGAGGTGAATGTAAATTATGAATATTGTAATAGATGGAAAGGTTTGTAGTGCTGAACGTGGAGAATTTATATTAGAAATAGCCAGAAGGAATGGCATATATATACCTACACTTTGTCATAGTGATGCATTGCCTGGATTGGCTAGTTGTAGACTTTGTATAGTGGAAGTTGTAGAAGGAAATCGTTCAAAGATTGTAACTTCTTGTATATTCCCTGTAAGTAGAGAAGTAGAGGTTATAACTAATTCAGATAAAATAAAGAGAATGAGAAAAAATATAATTATGTTGCTTCAGGCACGATGTCCTGAGAATAAGGAAATAGCAAAACTTGCTAAAGATTTAGGTGTAGAAGAAAAAAGAGTAAAAAGATTTAAGCTTAATCCAGAAGAAAATTGTGTTCTATGTGGACTTTGTGCAAAGGCTTGTAAGGAATTAGGTACTGGTGCAATATCTACAGTTGACAGAGGCATATTTAAGGAAGTGGCTACTGCATATCATGAACCTTCACCAGATTGTATAGGTTGTGCTTCTTGTGCTAATGTATGTCCAACTAACGCAATAAAAGTTACAGACAAAGATGATGAAAGAGAAATCTGGAATAGAAAATTTAAAATGGCTAAGTGCGATTGCTGTGGAGAATATTTTGCTACGGAAGAACATATCAAATATGCTTATGACAAACTGGGAGTAGAACAGCCTGAAAAGCTTCTTTGTAATAGTTGTAAAAGAGGAATTGCAGCTAAAGATATAAAAGATGTATTTGAAAATGTGTGATCTGACACACTTACATTACAGAAAATAAAGAAGGGTGGTAAGTTAAATGAAATCAGATATGAATTCTTTTGTAATAGCAAATCCAGCTGAGTGCATAGGCTGTAGAGCTTGTGAAATTGCTTGTGCTGCAAAACATAGAGAAAGTGGTCAAGGACAGACTATTGGAACTATGAACAGCGAGGTAGCTCCGGCATTATTTCTCGTAAGAGATGAAAATATTGTAATGCCTGTACAGTGTAGACAGTGCGAGGATGCACCTTGCAAAAATGCTTGTCCTGTTAATGCCATAGTTGAGAAAGATGGGACTATGATTGTACATGAAAATAAATGTATCGGTTGTGGAACATGTACTATAGTATGCCCAGTAGGTACAGTGAATTTGTTACCTAGAATTGAAAGCGAGGTAGTTACAGGAAAAATTAAACCTAAAATCAGATTAGCAGCTTACAAATGTAATTTATGTAAGGAAGAAGGCGGAGAGCCAGCTTGTGTTAAAGAATGTCCAAAAGATGCTTTAAAAGTATTGGATTGTAATGAAAATGAAAAGGATTGTAATATTAAGATAGCTTTGGGAAAATGATTGGGTTTGATTTGTAGGTGATAAAAATTTAGTAGAGAAAGGAATGTTAGATATGCCAACTAATACTCCCATGATAAATATAGACAAAGAATTATGTACAGGTTGTAGACGCTGTGCAGAAGTATGTCCTGTAGATGCAATACAAGGGGAACAAGGTAAACCTCAAACAATAGACATGGAAAAATGTGTTATGTGTGGACAATGTATTCAAACGTGTAAGGGTTACCAATCCGCATATGATGATGTGCCTACTCCTATGAGTAAAAAATTGTTTGATAGAGGATTATTATATAATGTAGATGAGCCTTTATTTGCAGCTTATAGTACAAGTAGAGTAAAGAAGATTAAGGAAATATTGAAAAATTCAGATGTACTTAAAATCGTACAGTGTGCACCTGCTGTAAGGGTTGCCATAGGAGAAGACTTTGGATTGCCTCTTGGAACTTTAAGTGAGGGAAAAATGGCAGCTGCACTTAGAAAACTTGGATTTGATAGGGTATATGATACAAACTTTGCAGCAGATCTTACTATAATGGAAGAAGGTAGCGAATTATTAAAAAGACTAACAGAAGGTGGAACTTTGCCAATGTTTACTTCTTGTTGTCCTGCGTGGGTTAAATATGTAGAACAGACTTATCCAGAACTTTTAGATCATCTTTCTACCTGTAAGTCCCCACAGCAGATGGCTGGCGCTGTTTTTAAAACTTACGGAGCTAAAGTGAATGAAGTAAATTCAGCTAAAATATATAATGTATCTATTATGCCTTGTACTTGTAAAGAATTTGAAAGTTCAAGAGAGGAAATGCAAGACAGTGGATATAGAGATATAGATGTAGCTATAACTACAAGAGAACTAGCTTATTTAATAAAAGATGCTAATATTGATTTTGATTCTCTTGAAGATGAAGAATTTGATAATCCTCTTGGAATGTACACTGGAGCGGGAACCATATTTGGTTTAACTGGTGGAGTTATGGAAGCAGCTCTTAGGACAGGGTATGAACTGTATACTAAAAAACCTATACCAAATGTAGATCTTACTATGGTAAGAGGGGGAGAAGGTTTTAGAACTGCAGAAGTGGATTTAGGGGATGTAAAATTAAAAGTAGGAGTAGTTTCAGGATTAAAACATGCAAAAGAGGTTATGGAGCAGGTAAAAGCAGGTAAATGTGATATTCATTTTATAGAGGTTATGACATGTCCACAGGGATGTATAAGTGGAGGCGGACAACCTAAAGTTATATTTGAATCAGATAAGGAAGTAGCTTATGATGGAAGAAAGAAAGGACTCTATAGTCATGATTCGAATCTTGAATACAGGAAATCACATGAAAATCCATCTATAAAGAAGATATATGATGAATTTTTGAAGGAACCTCTAGGTCATAAATCCCATGAATTATTACATACAAAGTATAAGTCAAGAAAATAGCTTATCTATAATATGTAAATGTAATTGATGTGGGTTTATTGTTATGATGTGCAAGAGTTAAAGAAATATTATTGATTATAGGTAAGAGTGTGGACTTTGTCCACACTCTATACTTTTAACTTATATTTAATTTAGAACTAAAGGATAAATAAATACAAATAATCTAATTAGCAATTAATAGAAAATAAGAATAATTTGACTTATAATTGTATTTGTGTTATTTAATTCAAGTTAGTATTCTAATTTTTAAACAAATGTGGAAAAGTTTTTTTTATTTGCTAATGATATTAGTAAATAATCTACGAAAATTTAATGATTTTATTTATAAAATGTTGTATAATTCTATTTGTCAGATACAATCTTTGCTTTGTTCTATGTTTTTGAAATTGTATTATTAAAACTATTTATGTATTTCTGTAAGTTTCTTCATTGCTATGTTGAAGTTTATCAATATTATGTTAGTATATGAAGATGTAAAGAAAGTACATAAATATATATAAAAAATACAATTTCAAATAGTTAATATAGGTATTAAACTAAACAATATTTTGCAAGATAAGTATCTAAAAATGATATACAATATGTAATGTAAAAATATTAATAAAAATAATTTTAAATTTCATGGAGGTGTTCTTATGGGACAAGAAGCATTAGGAATGATTGAAACAAAAGGATTAGTTGGAGCTATCGAAGCTGCTGACTCAATGGTAAAGGCAGCAAATGTTCAGTTAATAGGAAAAGAACAAATAGGTTCAGGACTTGTAACCGTTATGGTAAGAGGAGATGTAGGAGCAGTAAAAGCTGCTACAGATGCAGGAGCTGCTTCAGCTAAGAGAGTAGGAGAACTTGTATCAGTACATGTTATTCCAAGACCTCACACTGATGTTGAAAAAATATTGCCTAAAATTGGTTAATAAAGTTAAGTCTAGTTATTAATAAAAGCAGTTATGTTAAATGATGATTTAATCGAAAAGGTTTTAAATGAATATTGTAAAAGTATAATTTGAAAAATTTTGACCTGTATTGAGTAATGTACTAAAAAATAAATATAGCCTGATAAGGGCTCCATAACAATAGTTGAATTTGTACAAAAAGCTGTAGGTGTTGAGGCATTAAATTAAAATTACACGGGTTAGAATTAAGGTTATTATCATGTAAGTAACTGCTAAAGATGTATCTGATGAAAGAAGGGCAGTAGAAAATCTACTTTAATGGAGATTAAGATTTAATCTAGTATATTATAAAATAAGTTGGATTTTAAGTGCTGTTACACAATCAGTAATTGCCGCCCGAGAAGTAGAATATAAATTTGTTTGTTTTACAATAATAGGACAAATTTCTGTTTCTACTACTAAACCTTTATATCTAAGAGGGTGGTGTAAATTAATGAGGAGATCTGAAAGATTTGAAGTATTAGAAAAAGGGTCAGTTCATAAAGATGGTTTTGTGAGAGAATGGCCGGAAATAGGACTTGTAGCCATAGAAAGTACCAATAATCCAATTCCAACTATTAAAGTGGAAGAGGGAAGAATAATTGAAATGGATAGCAAAAAGCGGGAAGATTTTGATTTTATAGATATCTTTTTAGCAGAGCATTCAATCCATATAGAAAATGCGGAAAAGTCTATGGCGATGGATTCACTGGATATTGCTAGAATGATGGTAGATATAAATATTTCCAGAGATGAAATTGTAAAGATAACTACTTCACTTACAGCAGCAAAATTAGTAGAAGTAATTGATAATTTAAATATAGTTGAAATGATGATGGCTCTTCAAAAAATGAGAGCCAGAAGAACACCTGCAAACCAAGCATGTGTAACTAATTTGAGAGATAATCCTATTCAAATTGCAGCAGATTCAGCAGAAGGAGCCCTTAGGGGCTTTGCAGAAATGGGAACAAAGGCAGGCATATTAAGATACACTCTTTTTAATGCCATTTCCATTTTAATAGGCTCTCAAACTGGAAGACCCGGAGTACTAACCCAGTGTTTACTGGAGGATGATATAAAAACTAAATTGGGTATGCTTGGTTTTGCTTCTTATGTAGAGACCATATCTGTATATGGTACGGAAAGTGCATTTGTAGAGGGTGATGATACTCCTTGGTCTAAGTCTTTCTTAGCTTCAGCATATACTTCAAAAGGATTTAAAACGAGATTTTCTTCAAGCATTGGTTCTGAAGTTCAAATGGGTTGTTCAGAGGGAAAATCAATGCTTTATTTAGAAGCAAGGTGCATAATGATGGCTAAAGGTACAGGAGTTCAAGGATTGCAAAATGGATTAGTAAACGGTGCAGGCGTTTCAGCAGCAGTACCAGAAGGTATAAGGGCAATCTTGGGAAAGAGCCTTATAATTGAAATGCTTGATTTAGAAGTTGTGTCAGGTGATGAACAAATTTTTACAAATTCTCAAATTAGAAAGACTTCAAAAACTATGATGCAATTTTTGCCTGGAGCTGATTTTGTGTGTCCTGGGTATAGTTCTACTCCAAGCTACGATAATATGTTTACAAATTCTAATTGGAATGCAGAAGATTACGATGACTGGTTGGTCTTACAAAGAGATTTAAGAATTGATGGGGGTCTTAAGCCTGTAGCAGAAGAAGAGGTTATAGCAGTTAGAAATAGAGCTGCTAAAGCAATTCAGGTTTTGTTTAAGGAATTAGGGTTGCCATCTATAACTGATGAAGAAGTGGAAGCTGCAACTTATGCCCATGGCAGCAGAGATATGCCAGCTAGAAATGTAGAAGGGGATTTAAATGCCATTCAAGAATTATTAAATAAAGGCATTACAGGATTAGATATAGTTAAGGCACTTCATAGAGGAGGCTTTGCTGATATTGCTGAAAGAATACTCAATATGTTTAAACAAAGAGTAACAGGAGATTATTTGCACCAGTCTTCAATATTTGATGCAAAGTATAATGTTATAAGTGCAATAAATGATAGAAATGATTATATGGGACCTGGAACAGGTTATCGGGTTGAAGCAAAAAGATGGGATGAATTGAAGAATATAAATTTTGATTTAAAACCCCATCAAATTTGAAATATAAGCATTTAGCCTAAAACTATATTATGATTTTAAAATTATTTTCACAAGTACCATTAAATATATAAAAAATTTTCGGATTTACTATGATTTAAGCAAATTTTGAATAGGGGTGAAGATGTGGAAAGTAATGATTTAATAGAACAAATAGTTAAAGAAGTTTTAAAGAATATGGAGTCTATTCAAAATAGTGAAGAAGAACATAAATCTGAAGAATGTTATGGTGATAAAAAATCTTGTGAAGTTGTAAGTAAAAAAGAGTATCCTTTAAGTAAAAAAAGACCAGATCTTATAAAGACAAATACAGGTAAAGCTATAAGTGATATAAATTTGGAAAATGTACTAAGTGGGAAAATAACTTCAGACGATGTAAAAATAACTCAAGAAGCACTTTTATATCAAGCTCAAATAGCAGAATCTGTAGCAAATATTCAACTTGCAGCAAATCTTAGAAGGGCAGCTGAACTTACTGTGGTTCCAGATGCTAGAGTAATTGAAATTTATAATGCTTTAAAACCTCATAAATCTACAAAACATGAATTGCTGGAAATAGCCAATGAACTTGAAAGCAAGTATGGTGCTAAATTAAATGCTAAACTTGTTAGAGAAGCTAGTGAAGCATATGAAAGAAGAAATGTGATAAAAGCATAGATTTAGAGAGTAGTGTTAAAATTTTAAATACCAGAGATAATGAGGTGAGTTGTATTATTTTGTAGAGTTATTTACAGAAGGAAAATTGTTGCAGCAGTAAAAAAATATTAGTCTACATCAATTTAAAATGTAACTTTTGATTATAATAAAACAAATAAGTTTGCCTGTAAAACTTCAAAAAATCTATAATGGAGATAGCCGTTGCAATGAAAAGCCATAGGAGCAGTACTTCATTGCGATAAACTTAAAGAAAATCACCCTCTTATTAATATAAGACTTCAAAATTTATGAAAGAATAAAGATAGAATAATTGGGTGTAACGCTTCAAGATTCTATAAAGTTATACCTTTGAAATCAATTTATAGTGCAAGTAATGAGAAATTAGAACAACAGATAATTAGATCTGTAGTCATTTCTGTTTTTTAAGAAGTTTAATTATTCTCAAAAATTTATGCATTTACTCCATAATGTAGCAAGGGGGGGATTTTGATGAATGGAGAAGCTATTGGTGTTATTGAAACTATTGGAATGACTGCAGCAATAGAAGCTGCAGATAGTTGTGTAAAATCGGCTAATGTGACCCTTATAGGTTATGAGTTGACAACAGGAGGACTTGTAACAATTAAAATAGAAGGTGACGTAGGAGCAGTTAAGGCTGCTATTGATGCAGGGAAAGTAAGTGCAGAAAGAATAGGTACAGTATGTGGGACTCTTATTATTCCAAGACCTGCAGAAAATTTACAAAAAATTATAAAATCAGATTTAACGGTAGGGATTGAGAAGATAGAACCAGAAGAAAATTTGATTTGTGATGCGAAGCCAGAATCACAGGAAGATTTAGTTCTTCAAGAAGCTGTAGAGCCAAAAGAAGACTCAACTCCTGAAGAAGTTGTAGAGTTAAAAGAAGATTCAGCTCCTGAGGAAGCTGCAGAACCAGAAGAGAGTTCAGCTCCTGAAGAAGTTGCAGAACCAGAAGAAGATTCGGCTCCTGAAGAAGCTGTAGAACCAGAAGAAAGTTCAGCTCCTGAAGAAGTTGCAGAGCCAAAAGAAGACTCAACTCCTGAAGAAGTTGCAGAGCCAGAAGAAGACTTAACTCCTGAAGAAGTTGTAGAACCAGAAGAAGACTCAACTCCTGAAGAAGTTGTAGAGCCAGAAGAAGATTCAGCTCCTGAGGAAGTTGTAGAGCCAGAAGAAGATTCAACTCCTGAAGAAGCTGTAGAACCAGAAGAAGATTCAACTCCTGAAGAAGCTGTAGAACCAGAAGAAGACTCAGCTCCTGAAGAAGATGTAAAACCAGAAGAAGATTCAACTCCTGAGAAAGCTATAGAGCTAGAAGAAGATTCAGCTCCTGAGAAAGCTACAGAGCCAGATAAAGATAACTCTAATCTTGAAGCAAGTGCTAAAGATAAAGCTAAGGCAGAAAATTATGTTTCTTCAAAGAAGAATGCTAAAGATAATGAAGTATGTAATATATGTCGTGATCCTGCATGCCCTAGGAGAAAAGGACAGCCAAGGCATTTATGCCTTCATTATAAAAAGATGGGAAAGTGATGAATTATGGTAGAAATAAATGAAAAATTAATACAAGATATAGTAGCTAAAATTGTAACTGGAACTAAGCCTGAGCCTAAGGCTGAAATTGATAAGGATGGATTTTCCATACCTATAGGTGTATCCAACAGACATATCCATTTGACTAAAGAGCATTTAGAATGTTTATTTGGGGAAGGATATGAATTAACAGTTAAAAGTCCGGTAAAACAACCAGGACAATTTGCTGCAAATGAAACTGTTGCTATTGCAGGAGCAAAAGCTATCTTTCCTAAAGTAAGAATTTTAGGACCTATAAGAAGCTACAGCCAAATTGAACTTTCTAGAACAGATTCACGTACTCTTGGTATAAAAGCACCAGTTAGAAATTCAGGAGATTTAAAAGATTCAGAAACTCTTTCTGTTATTGGGCCTAAGGGATCAATAGTTCTTAAGAATGGAGTTATATGTGCTAATAGACACGTTCATATGTTACCAGAGCAGGCAGAGGTTTATGGTGTAAAAGATGGACAGTTAGTAAGTGTAGAAACTGAAGGAGATAAAGGTGTTATTTTCAAGAATGTATTAGTTAGAGTAACTAATACATCCGCTTTAGAGTTTCATATAGATACAGATGAAGCTAATGCGTGTGAGATAAAAAATAATGCTTCAGTTAGAATAATAAAATAAGCAGGTGATGATATGGCAAGAAAGCTTTCAAAAATTTTGTTAGGAGTAAGTGATCCACCTAAAAAATCTTTAAAAAATGATGTGCCAAAAGAAACTCCAAAAGAAGCTTCAAAAGAAGAAGCAAAAGCAAGTGTACCTAAAAAACCAGCTGAAAAGAATATATTAGATGATGCTAATGCATTCATTATGGATATGGGAAAAGCCATGAAAAATCCTAGGGCAGTAGGTAAAGATGATAAACTAAAAGTTGGAGTGGATTTAGGTACTTCTAATATTGTTATAGCAGTATTGGATAAAAATAATAGACCAGTGGCAGGAGAATTATTTTCGGCAAACGTAGTTAGAGATGGTATAGTTGTTGAATATCTAAATGCTGTGACTATACTTAGAAAGTTAAAAGATAAATTAGAGGGTACTTTAAAGAGAGAATTATTGTATGCTGCTACCGCTATACCACCAGGAATAAGTTCAGGTAATACAAAGGTTATTCAAAATGTAGTAGAAGCAGCAAATTTTCAGGTAAGTAATGTAGTAGATGAACCAACTGCAGCTTCTGAAGTTTTAAAAATAAAAAATGGTGCAGTAGTAGATGTAGGTGGTGGAACAACAGGAATATCCATATTGCAAGATGGAGAAGTAGTGTATTCTGCAGATGAACCTACAGGAGGACATCATTTGAGTTTAGTTGTAGCTGGGGCACTTCAGATGGATTATGAATCAGCAGAAAAATATAAAGTTGATGCAAAAAATTATAATAGAGTGTTTACATTAGTAAGGCCAGTAGTAGAAAAAATGGCGGATATAGTTGTTCAGCATGTTAAGGGATTTGATGTAAATGAAATTTACCTAGTTGGAGGAACCTGTTGTTTAAAAGATATAGAAAAGGTATTTGAAAAATATACAGGTATAAAGACTATTAAACCACATGATCCCCTTTTAGTAACACCTATGGGAATTGCTATGAATGACACTAAATTTAGTTAGAAAGTTATTTTTAAAGTGCGGCTAAGGGCTAAATGACTTAAAAATAAGTGAGGTGAGTAAATGGATATTCAAGATTTACTAAGGCCTATAGTTACTCAAATTGTAAATATGTTAAACAAAAGAGCACTTTTGTTTATAACTGGAGGAGAAGTGAATTTAAAGGAAATATTTGAATCCCTCTCTTCCATGAGCATTATAAAATACGATATAGTTATGACAGAAGATGCTAAAAGTGTTATTCCAGAAAGTTACATTAGTAGTTTAAAAGGAAAATTGATAGAATCTAAAGAAGAATTGACTAATGCTATAAAAGCAGATGACTTAGTAGTGATACCTGTAATGACTAGGAATACATTGTCTAAATGTGCAGTTGGAATACAGGATAATTTGGTTACTACGGGGATAGCAGAGGCTCTCATGATGGATAAGGAAATAATTGCAGTAACAGATAGTTTCGATCCTGAAAATCCTACGAATGTGTCTTTAGGGCTTAATAAAAATAAAGCATATAATAAGTTTATATTGAATTACAAGGATACTTTGAGTAGTTTAGGAATTAATTTTGTAGAAGGAAGCAACTTAAAAAAGGCTATTGAAGAAAAATGTATTCTTATAAATCACAGGACTGTACATGGCTTTGAGAAAAGTGAATCTGAACCTGTGAATAGTGAGAATATGGAAAATTTAATTAGTGCTATAGTAGAAAAACAAATAAATAGTAGGTTTGGAAGTGCAAAACCAGTAAACAATACTGTACAGGAGCAGGTAAATAATACTGTAGAAAAAGTAAAAGATACACCAACAGTTTCTGATGTTTCAGAAATATCTTCAGATTCAAATGCTCTGAAAACAGTTGAACATAAGAGAATGTTATCAGGGATTATAACAATGAAAGATATTATGACAAATGCTAATGGCTGTAAGGAGATTAATGTAAAGCAAGGTGCTTTGATAACTCCTTTAGCAAAAGATTATATAAATAATAATAATATAACTGTAAAGTATTGTTAGTAGCTGAAAAACTTTAAGAAAAGGAGAATAAGTAAGTATGTTTTTAGCTAAAGTAGTGGGAAATGTTGTTTCTACTCAGAAGCATGAAAAACTCATAGGTAATAAACTTTTGATAGTTAAGAAACTAGATGAAAAAGAAAATATAATACAAACTGAACCCATGGTTGCCATAGATACAGTAGGCGCAGGCATTAATGAAATTGTTATTGTAGTTACAGGAAGTGGAGCTAGAAAAGCAAGTAATACTATAGATATACCAACAGATGCTTCAATTGTAGGTATTGTAGATTCCGTTGAGTGGAATGAGAGTTTAATTTAATGCTTCTTTTTTAGAATAATATTTTAGATAATGATAAGAGTGAAATATACACTAAAATTGGTAATAGAGGAACTACAAGTTTAATTTGGTTAAGTGAGAGCATATAAATATTTAGTTCAAATTATAAACCTACGGAAATATTACTGTAGAAAATTCTTAAATTGATTGGCAAGGGTTTATGCAAAGTTTGGATTATATGAAATATTTGTACAAGTTCGGTAAATAATTTTAGTGAAAGACTCATAAATAGATTGTTATGATTAGAATGGATGCTATTTATTTGTTAAAATGGCTCTTTGTTTTATATAGCAATAGGATGTGAAAGTTACGTAATATTTACGAGATCATATGACTAAGATAGGTAAAGGATTAACAACTGTAAATTTCTTTACTCAGCTTAAAAAATACAGTATAATATCATAAGTAGCATGATAGATAAATATTATAATACTTTAAAAGGAAAGAGAGGTGTAATGATGGATTTACTAAAAAAGATTAAGGATGCAGGTATTATAGGAGCTGGAGGAGCAGGATTTCC
>NZ_JBJHZX010000070.1:0-13581 GCF_045310515.1 Candidatus Clostridium eludens
TGAATTTTATAACCTTTATTTTGGAGAAAACCTAACAAATATTCAAATAAGGGTCTAAATTTAAGAGAAATGAAGAATTTATTAGATTCTGTCCAAAACGAGGGGGTTAATCCGATAACCATTACTAACAAAAGCTCCAGCCTAGTTTTAAGCTGGAGTTTTCGGTTCACATAAATAGCTAACAAAGATTCTAAAGAGATAGCCATATCTACAGTATGTCCAGCTATTAATTGCAAAACATAAAATATTTACGGAAAACACTTCTCACCAATCGTCGTCCTTCGCTATTTCTAATTGCTGTATTTTTTACCGGGGAATTTTCGTTCCGGTTTTCGGGCATCCTTATTGTAAAATTAACAAAGTTTTAATATAATCACCTAGAATATGTGCCTTTCTTTCATCGAATATTCAAGATCTTTTTAAACTTGAAGATTTATAGCTATCAATTGTAACATAATAAAAGAAACTTCTACGATTTTATAAAGGCAATCAATTACATCTAAAAATAACTTTCTATTAAAGAACAAATAAAGTTACTCGCAAGTTTTAAATTTTGGGTATTCTAAATTATTAGTTTTATACTAAACAAGGTATCTATAATTCATTGTATGTAAATTAATAACAAGTTCTAATGTCAATTGTAACATTTAAACTGTATGAAGACGGAAAAATTCACATAAAATGTAAATCATTTTGTCCCTATACAGTACACGTCTAATTACGTATACCTTTTTTTTATTTCACCACCTGATATTCAGCTATTGGCCATTCGGGTAACTCGTTACCCGAATAGTATCACTACTCTTTTTAATGAGCTAAGATACTTTGCATTATAAACTGTATATCTAGGTTGATAAACCATTAGTTCACTTTTTTTGGCAGAATCCACAGCAGACTGTACCGCAGCTATAAACTCCTGCTTTCCACATATTTTCAAATACACCTGATTTACTCCATGCCATAAAATACCGATGTATTGAGCTGACTGCTCCAAATTTTTCCTTCGGTAGAGCTTTCCATTGTATACCTGTTCGAAGAACGTAGAAAATTGCTTCTAATACTTTTCTTGAGTCCATTGGTGGCCTACCTCCACCAGCAGCTCGCTTATATTTTTTATTTGAATCTCGTTGTTTTTCTGGTATTAAATCTTTTACTTCTTCCCAAAATTCATCTGTTATTTATTAGGATACATAAATCATATGGTTTCACAAGCAACTATAAGATAAAATACAAGTCCTATAAACGAAGGTTTTTCGGACTCGTTCTAAAAACATTAAAAGCATATAGAAAAGGATGAAAAATAGTCCTATAACTTATCCTAAAAATAAAGTCCTATAACTTGACTTTGTAGTTGAGTTATAGGACTATTTTATTATATTCAAAATGATCTGGAGGTAAATTTTATGAAAATAGGATATGCTAGAGTTTCAACTAGAGACCAAAATCTAGATTTACAAATAGATGCTCTTAAAAGTTCAGGATGCGAAAAAATTTTCACTGATAAAGTTTCAGGAGCAAATGAAGAAAGACATGGACTAAAACAAGCTCTTGAATATGCGAGAAAAGGAGATGTTATTGTTGTTTGGAAATTAGATAGAGCTGGAAGATCACTGAAACATCTTATTAAAATTGTAAACGAATTGAATGAAAAAGAAATAGGACTCATAAGCCTTAAAGAAAGTTTAGATACAACTAGCTCAACAGGGAAATTAATGTTCCATATTTTTGCTTCTCTAGCTGAGTTTGAAAGGGATATTATTAGAGAGAGAACCTTAGCTGGGCTTTCATCGGCAAGGGCTAGGGGAAGAGTTGGCGGCAGACCACATGTAATGGATACAAATAAAATCGCCATGGCCAAATCTATGATGGCTGGCAAAAGCATTTCTGTTAAAGATATATGCAAAGCTTTGAGTGTGTCAAAATCAACTTTATACAAATACTTAAATGAAGATAGAAAGGCTTAGAACTATTGCATCCGTCATGCAATAGTTCTAATGGATAATGAATATAGGCAAATGTATAATAATCCTTTTTAATTGTGTTACCAGAATTATACAATGAGTTTTCACCTGGTGACACGGATGCTGGTTCTAGTCCATATAGGTACCATTTAAATGTAAAGTAGTCCTGTTTTACATTTATGATTGCCACACCCCAAATTAAAAACGGCTATAATCATGTAAATATTTTACATGATTATAGCCGTTTTCTGTTCCATTACTACACAAACCCTTAAATATAAATCTATGTTTGTCTAAATGAAATTTCAGTACCAAATACTTGGTACCTTCTATTTATTTTATTTAATTCTCTGTGCCGATGTATAGTCGTATAACGTTGCTATTTTTACTACATCACCGGTATGAGGTGCTTCTACATATTCTCCATTTCCTATGTACATACCTACATGATAGGCAGGATTACCCCAGAAAATTAAATCACCAGGCTGCAAATCATTTACGTCTAGGATCTCCGTGCCAAAATTTTGCTGATCCTGTGATAGCCTAGGTATGCTAATTCCGAAATGACCATATACATATTGTACAAATCCAGAGCAGTCAAATCCAGAAGGGGTTGTACCTCCCCATACATACGGAACACCAAGAAAAGATAAGGCATAATCCGCAATACTATTTCCTGTATTCATAATTGAGCTGTCTGTAGTAGGAATAGTAGATATATTGTATATATCACCATCTTTTGCATAAACAACGCCGCCTAAGGAAGTTACAATTATTGCAGCTATTGCAATTTTTGACAATGTCATGTATACTTTTTTATTTGCCACTTATATTCCTCCTTTTATATCTACAAAAAGTAATGACTACTATAATCATTCTACATTTTTCCTCAATTTCCTCTTAGTTTATGTATTTTTTATGCATGCTTTCTTTACTAGATATAGCCTTTTACTCAACTAACTTATTATAATTTTAGAAACAAACGCATTCGTTTATTTCATCCAATTTATTAAGACTGCTTTGCACTTCATAACACAGGTGCTAATATCAGGTCTTTGTATAAAAAACTATACAGAATAAATTCAAAGTTCCATTACTTATATAAACCTATAATTATCTATCCCTAGTAAAAACAATTTAATATATATTAAATGGACAAATAGTAAATATTTTATTATAATGTAAATAAATGTATATTTAGAGGGGGCTATTATATGAATGGTAAACTAACTAACTACAAAACTTGTAACAGTGAAATTATAAAAAAAGTAAGTAAATACCCTAACTGTGGTAAAGAACAAAGCAATCCTTTTAGAGGACATAAAGTTTTAATTTTAATGGGAATATTAATAGTATTAAGTATAGTAAGCTCTATCGGAAATAGTAATATAAGCAAAATTGCAGTAGCATTCAAAAACATATCTAGTAAATGTACAACTAAACCAGAAGTTAAGCAAAGGCAAGTGCAAGGTATTGCAACAGATTTAGGAGCAGGTACATTCACAGTTGGAAAAGATATAAAAGAAGGTTTATATGACGCAACACCAATAGGTGGACAAGGTAATTTTATAGTTACTAATACAGAGTGTGCAGATTTAAATGTAGATGAAGTCTTAGGGTACATATATGGTACTGGAGATTCTAAGATAAGAGTTAAACTTATAAAAGATGAACAAATACAATTAGAGGGTATAAATAAAACTCATTTTAAACCTGTCATAACACCATTTGTTACAGAGTATAAAACATTATCACTTTATAGTGGAAGATGGGTTGTGGGACAAGATATTTGCAAGGGAAGATATGTAGTGACTCCAACAAGTGGAGATGGAAACTTCATAGTTAACAGTAAGGATGGATCATCTAAAATAGATGAGATGTTAGGTGATAGTGGGGCAAGCCATTTAATGGTAAACCTGGATAATGGAGATGTAATCATAATATCGGAATTAAATCAAGTCAATTTTACGATACAAAATTAATAACACAAAATGGAATCAAGGAATTATCAAACCATATACTAAAACACTTTTCAAAAGAAGAAGTTGAAAGGATAGCAAGAAAAGTTGGATTTGTACAAAGAGAAGGTAAATTAAAAGCATGGAAATTCCTTTATTTATGTGCATTTTCACAATTGGACGTATCAAAAGATACACTTGTAACAATGAGTGCTAATCTAAGCTCAAAGACAAAAACAACAGTAAGCAGCCAGGCATTAGACCAGCGTTTAAATGAAAAGGCAGTAAAGTTCTTAAAAGAAATATTTACAAGGCTTTTAAATAGTGTACCACTCACGAATTCAAATATACCTACCATATGGGATGAACATTTTAACAGAATAAGAATAGTTGATTCTACGGCATTTCAAGTCTCGGAAATATATAAGAGTGTATATCCAGGTTCAGGAGGGAGTTCACAGCCTTCCGGTATAAAGATACAGCTTGAATATGAATTGAAATCTGGAAACTTCATGCACATAGATGTGGGTCCCGGGAGTGGAAATGACAATACCTTTGGAAGTAAAATAAAAGACACATTTAAGGCAGGAGATCTTTCATTAAGAGACCTGGGATACTTTAATTTCAAGGATTTTGAGGATATGGAAAATAAAAAATCTTTCTATGTTTCAAGACTTAAACCTAACATAGCTGTATATGTGAAAAATGAAAATGTTGAATATCTTAAAAATGGACAACCAAGGAAGTCAAGTGTTTATAAGAGATTGTTTTTAAAGGACGTGACAAGTGTACAGGGATTTCTTTTATTGATTCCACAACTCTAGATGTATATAATAGTTTTAGCTGAATATATAAAGGAGGAATATAAATGATAAATAAAAGAGTATATATGAGATTGTCAAAGATTGCAATAGCTACAATAATTGTAACCTCGCTAGGCGGGGTTGCCTATGCAAAAGATGGTGATATATATAATATATCCACTACGCCTATAACAGATGAAGGAAGCATAGATAATAGAACAACTCTTTTTGATCTTATATTAAATATGAGTAGTTATGGTTATGAAATATCGAACGAAATATATAAGGCATCAGATATAAATAATGCATTTAAAGCTAATCCTACAGAAGCAATAGATACAATATATTCAGATATAAAAACACACCTTACACCTATAATGGATGTTCCTCAGACAACTTTAACAGTTAGTTCTACAAACGCTATCAGTGCTACAAGCTTTCAGGTTAAATTTAGTAGCGCACCTGATGATATTTCAAAAGTTACATTTAATGTAACAAGAGAAGGTACTCCAGTTACATTAACTACTTCATGGGATTCAACTAATACTATAGCTACTTTAGCTTATTCATCAGATCTACCAGAGGATACTTATGCAGTAGGTGTAAAAGATGGCAGCACAGATTTAGGAACAACTAATATATCAGTAACTGTACAGAAAATAGCTAAGATAGAAATAACTTCAACTATATTAGGAGTTTCAACTCCTATAACATGCACCACCTAAATGGCTCTATAACTGATTTTTAAGCTTTAAAATGTACCTATATGTTTATGAGAGTTATTACTGGAAGGTAAATATGGAAGCTACAATACCGTTAACAATTTGGTAAAGTTTATTTATTGTACGAAGTTATTGTTGTCAATACGACAAATAGAGTAAAAAATGTCCAAGAAATTACAGTTAGAATTAAATTATAAAAGTAAGGTGATAATTTTGGAACAAGTACTAGATAATTTAGATCAAATAATAGGATGTTTTGTATACTTTTGGTCTTTTTTAGTTTTGGTCTTGGCATTGATAGTATTTTACAAGAAAAAGAAACATAGAATTTTAATTTTGATAGTGTGTTGCATAGTTTCTCTATTAATAATTTTATTTAGGAGTGAAATTGTTAGGATAATGATTCATTAATTATATAGGTGGAATAACGTAGTTCCTTTTAAGATATCTTTCAATCTTTCAGAATATTTGAATATCTATCATTATTTATATATTTACAAATATGATTTGTAGAAATTAGATGAATGGCATTACTATTAGTGATATAGTTATACTCCTTTGCATCTGATTTATATTTTTGCGCTTCTTCTAGCACTTTATATGGGTATATATTCAAAGTTGCAGCAGAGCAGAATATAATTGGCTTATTAAGCGTAGGAACTGGTACTACTGGAACATATACTATTAATTGTGCTGAAAATTGTTATTTTCCAATTAATGTAGACTAATAATTAAATATAGGTTAGATATGGGGTTAGATTAACTATACAACCTAACCATTTTTGTTGTATGTAGGGGTTTGTGTAGTAATGGAACAGAAAACGGCCATAAATGTAGATATTTACATTTATGGCCGTTTATTTTATCATACCTCTTGTGATACAATTATGCATTAATTCTTCCTCTCATAATTTTAACTGAAAGGGCGAAATTCTCCCATCTTCTATAAGTGGTAGCAGTTCATGTTAAAAATCAAATAAACAACAAATTTATTATTATCATAAAATAATCTTATAATCAGGAGTTTATTTCTAAATTTCAAAATGATTACACTGAATTTTTAATTTTTCGTTAACTGAGAATACTGTTGAATATTAAGATAAATATCTATATAATAAAAATTGTTAATATACAAACAATATCCATACAAACAATATATAAGATATAAGGGGAGATAAAAATGAAATATTCTATTTTATCTTGTCTAGTTGCAGCAATACTTTTAAGTGGTTGTAATTCTGTTACTAGTACAAGCACCAAAACTACTAAAATTATTAAACAAAGTACCTCTGCCCAATTTTTAATGGGTGGTAAAATTGCAACAAATGAAGAAGCAGACGTAACTGCAAAGGTCTCAGCGAAAGTCTCCGAAATATCAGTAGATTTAGGTTCAAAAGTAAATGAGGGAGATGTTATTATTAAGTTAGATACAACAGACTTACAAGGCCAGGTAGACCAGGCAGAAGCTGCCCTTAATACTGCAAAAGCCAATTTAGCAAACGCACAAAATAGTACGCGCCCTGAACAAATAGCACAGGCACAGGCTACCCTGGACAATGCAAATCAATCTTATGAAACAATTAAGAAAAACTGCGAGCGTATACAAACTTTATTTAGTGAAGGGGCGGAAACCCAACAAGACCTAGATAACGCTAATCAGCAGCTATCTTCCGCTGAAGCACAATGTAAAACTGCTCAAGCACAATTAGATATGTTAAATAATGGCCCTACCAAATCTTCTATAGATGTTTATCAGGCCCAGGTAACCCAGGCAGAATCTGCCCTAAAAACTGCACAGACATCACTTGACGATGCTATTATTACGTCACCTATTTCAGGGATAGTAAATGCAAGAAATATTAATGTGGGAGACGTAACTTCTACAGACAAAGTACTTATTTCTATAACTAGCCCTAATGATTTATATGTAAATGCCTATGCTCCAGCAGATATAATAAGTCAAATTTCCCAAGGTCAAAATGTAATTGTTAAAGTATCTGAAATACCGGATAAGGAATTTCATGGTAAAATAGCTGTTATAAATTCAAGTTTAAATTCTGAAAGTAGAGACATTTTAGTTAAAGTAACTTTAACAGACAAAGATTCAAACCTAAAGCCTGGAATGTTTGCAGAAATTGGACTAGATAAATAGATAAATAAAGAAAGAGGGTACCTTAATTATGAAAGAAAAACGCAAATTATTAATTATAGGAATATTAATAGTGATTGTAGCAGCACTAGGTAGTGTAGGATATTATTATTGGTATGAAAACACTTATTACGTTTCAACAGATGATGCCACAGTAAGTGCAGATCTAGTTAATGTAACTCCGCAGATTAGTGGAAAACTATTGGAACTTAATATAGAAGAAGGAGACACTGTTGTAAAAAATCAAATATTAGCCCGTCAGGAAATGGTGAATCTTCCTGATTCAAGCGTAGACCAATCTTTAATAAGATCACCTATTGACGGCATAGTTATTAAAAAACAAGGAACTATCGGGGAAATTTGGTCATCAGGTCAAACTTTAGCTACCCTAATAGATCCAAGCAAACTTTATGTAACTGCTAATATTGAGGAAACAAAACTTGGTAAAGTAAGAATCGGACAACCTGTTACCATTACTATAGACGAATATGGTTCAAAAAAATTTACAGGAAAAGTTAAATCAGTAGGAGAGGCAGCACAATCTGCCCTATCTCTTATACCATCCTCAACTAGTGGTACATTTACAAAAGTAGTACAGAGAATACCTATAAAAATTTCACTTGACAAGTTTAATGACAAAATACTTCCAGGCACCAATGTTGTTGTTAAAATCCATGTCAAGTAATGAGGTGATACATAATGGAAGAACATACTCATGATTCACTATACAGTTGGCTGGCATTACTTGTAGTTGTAATTGGTACATTTATGTCTATACTAGATAGTAGTATAGTTAATATTGCCCTTCCCAAGATGATGGCCGTTTTTGGGGTATCAATAGATGATTCAAAATGGATACTTACAGCCTATACCCTGGCACTTGGGGCAATTATACCTCTAACTGGATATCTTCAAGATGTTTTTGGCTCTAAAAAAATATATATGTTTGCACTGACAATGTTTACGATAGGCTCTATGCTATGTGGATTTGCGTGGAACAACACATCAATGATATGTTTCCGTATTATTCAAGCTATTGGTGGAGGCATGATAATGCCGGTGGGAATGGCTATAATATACGAAATATTTCCAAGGGAAAAGATAGGCATGGCCCTTGGCGTATGGGGTATAGCTGCTATGGCAGCACCTTCTATAGGACCCACACTGGGTGGATACATTATTGAAAAAATGGATTGGAGACTTATTTTTAATGTAAATGTACCTATAGGTATAATAGGTGTAGTATTAGCTGCTATTTTATTAAAGGATTCAAAAAGAGCAGCAACCTCCCGAGCCTTTGATATAATAGGTTTTTTATCTTCTACAATAGGGGTAGTCAGCCTGTTGTATGTTCTAGGGGAATGGACTTCAATTGATTGGGGAGAAGTAAGATATCCTGTACTTTTGATTTTAGGATGTTTAAGTCTTGTATTATTTGTAGTAAATGAACTTACTCACCCGGATCCGCTGCTTGATTTACGGGTTTTTAAATTATTTGATTTTAGTGTAAGCCAAATTATAACTTGTATTTTGACACTGGCATTAATGGGTGGAGTATATGTATTACCACTATTTTTACAAAATATAAGAGGTTATACCGCAATGGAAACAGGTATAATTATGCTGCCAGCTGCTATTCTCACAGGACTCCTAATGCCTATAAGTGGTAATTTATTTGATAAAATTGGTGCAAAACCAATTGTAATACCTGGTATTATAATATTGGCTATAAGTTCTTATCATATTTCAACTTTGATAAATATGAATTCCAGTAGAGAAATGATAACCCTTATTTTATGTGTAAGAGCAGTTGGAATTGGACTTGCCATGATGCCAATTAGTACTGTTGGAATGAATGCAGTGCCCAAAAATTTAATCGGAAGGGCTTCCGCTCTTTCCAATACCATAAGACAAATAGCAGGTTCACTCAGCGTAACTATAATGTCTACTATAATACAGAGTAGGACCAACTATAATTACTTAAAGCTATCCGAACAAATAACTGTTTATAATGCAACTTCTAATAATACTATAAGTACGTTAACAAAGCTATATATGGCTGAAGGTCAGTCTTTAAAAACAGCTAAGGCTTCTGCAATATCTATGATAGCACAAATGCTTGAGGGCCAAGCTACTGTGGATGCCATGGCTTATGCTCTTGCTGTAATCTCTGTCATAGTAGTTTTAGCTGTAATTTTGGCCTTAATGATGAGAAATAAAAACATACCTAAAAAACAAAATAAGGAAGGTGATCAGAACTATAATGGAGGAGAAGCCGTATTGGAATGATGAACTAGTAACAAAGTATTCTGATAAAATAATTAATGTTTTTAAAAATATCCACAAAACCTTTACATGTAAATTCCAGCAGTTTGCAAAGCAATATGGATTTACAGCACCTCAGCTTGCTGTTATATTCCATTTGTATAAAAACCCAGGTATAACCCTTATTGAACTAAGTAATCATCTAATGTTAACAAAAAGCACAGTTTCAGGTATAATAAATCGATTGGTTAGCCAAGGTGTGGTAACTAGAGAAATACCCCAAGACAACAGAAGAACCGTAAAACTATCGATTTCCGAAGACTTTAAAAAGAATAATGATATAATCATTATGAAAGAAAACTTTATTGATCACTGTATATCGAATATCATAAAGAATATGAATCCAGCAAACGTAGAAGAACTTATTAATGCATTAGAAGAACTTATTTCATTATTAAATAAAGAGGATTAGATAATAAAACGAGTGTTTTGTAAATGTACCTAGATTTGTATAAGTGAAATCTAGGTACATTATTTTTGTGTGAGTGTTAATGTGTTATAAGGGTATTACCATTTTATATAATCAAAATCTACGTTATTATGGATAATATTATATTCACTAATTGTTATAATATTATTTTGCACACGTTAAATAAATATTTACGATATAGATAAAAGGCACCTAGATTTAACTAAGTGCCTTTTACCTATATACAATTTTACTCAATACCATATTATACTATCATAAAAAGTACGTCAAGGACACTTTTCCACAGTTTTACTCTATCTATTCCGAAAAATAATGTACTTAAATCCTCAATAGCTGCCCTCACCTGTAGAAAATGGGGTGTTACGCCCTTTTAGTTAAGAAATCTTTAATGAGTTCGCCCACAACGTCACTAGGACTTAAATCATTTATAATACAATGAATTTGAAGTTGTTTAAAATCTGCTATATCAAGGTTCAAGCTGTATTTTTTACGACCAGGTTTTGAAGGCCTGCCAGGTTTTTTAATTTTTGTATCCTCTATATTCTCTGAATTAGACACGTCATTAATTGATGATTTTGTATTATTCTCATGAGTTTCATCTTTCTTTAATATTTCAGCTCCATATGTAGCTTCATCTTGATTTATTACTTCTTCTGTATCACCTGTTAGCATATGGCCTATTTTTTCCATGGCTTGCTTACTATTTGATTCTATATATGTTAAATCATCATTTTTATTATTTGAAGGTGCGCCTGTACTCCTTTTTACTTCTTTACTGTTTTCGTTGCCTTCTCGTTCCATAGTTGTAGGTTCTGTAGAATCCAATCCATTTTCCAAGGATATAGTTCTATCATCAAAACAATTATGTGATTCTTCTGTAAAGTTTATCATATCATTACTATTACTACTATTCTCATTTGGATTCGTGAGATGTGTAGATACTCCAGAATTATTAACATCGTTTATAGTATCTTGATGATTTATCAGCTCATCTGTTGTATCAAATAGCGTTTCTTGTCCTGGTATATTATTATTTATATTCTTTACCTCTTTTGTACTACTATTAATTCCTTTGTCTAAGCTTTCATCATGAATGAATTTATCCCTATCTCCTGACAATATCCATCCATGTTTTTTAAAAGTTCCAGTTAAAGATACACTAATACCAAGCTCTTTACAAACTTTACTATAAGAACCCATCTCTTTAATTTTTACATTGAAATATTTCACTTTGTCTTCAATGCTTAAATTTAAAAATTCTTCTTTATTCATAAAATCACTTCCAATTTATGTTTTTATACTCTCATTATACCATACTATAATATATTTTATTGATATTAATTTATTTATATTATGATATAATAATTATTATATATTTTGATAATTTTATACTTTTATACTTATGTAATTTTTATTACAAGATCGTTAAATTGAGATTTAGCGAAGTTAGCAAGTGATACGAAATATTTCATTAGCCGTTGATTTTACTGAGTTTTTAGCATATTAGAGTAATTTCAATTCTATTTATAACTGCTTTTTAGTTCTAATTGAGAATGCTAAATGAGAATTTTTAAACGGAAATATAAATATAAGTTTTAACATTAAACCTTTCATAGAAGCATTTTAAAGCACTTTTATATACTTTAGACATAAAAATATGTAGGCTTAGTCATCTAAACCATCCTTGGTAGCTTTTCTTGAAATCATTCTTCTTTATAGAGCTATAAAAACAAGGTGTAATTTACAGAGAATTACTCATAATACATCTATGTACTAATATTATGAAAGATGGTGTTAGAATTAATAAGTGTATTTCAGTAATTATAAAAAACTGTAACGAGCTTGAATATAAAACCATGAATAAAACTTTAAGAGATATACAATACTTAACTTGTAAAGCTAGTAATAGAGCTATGCAAATGTACTATACGTGGGAATATGAAAGGATTAGGTATAAAAATAAGTATGGTGAGTATCCTAATGAACAAGAGAAGTTTGGAAAAACTTATAGAAATGTTGTAGAAGGCGAAATGAAAGTCATTATGAGTACTATTAATGCTGCTAATGTTGGGCAAACTAATGCTTTTGTTATGAAAAAATGGAATACTGATAAAAACGATATTTTAAATTATAGAAAATCAGTAGCAAACTTCAAACTCGATATGCCTATTTATTTAAAGAACAGCAACTATAAAATATATCAAGGAAACCATGGTTTTGAAATCACCTGTAGTTTATTTAGTAAGAAATATCAAAACGAGAATGATATAAAGCAAGTAACTTTTACTACAGATAAACTAGATGGCAATAAGAAAGCTACATTGAATAAAATAATAAATAAAGAATACAAACAAGGTTCAGCACAGATTGAAATATCTAAAAAAGGTAAAATAAAATTGACTATATCATTTAGTTTTAAACCTAAAAAATCTACACTAGATAAAAATAGAATACTAGGAGTAGATTTAGGGTTAGTAAATGTAGCTACACTGGCTATATGGGACAATGATACTCAAAATTGGGATTACATAAACTATAAACATAATATATTGAGTGGACAAGAATTAATAAGGTTTAGGCAAAAATTATTTAATATGCAAATGTCAGAAAAAAATGTCCAAAAAGAAATTCAAAAGTATAATGAACAATTACATCAAAAACAATTAAATAAATTTGAAATAGGAAGTATTAATGGATTAGGATTAGTCAAATTTAGAGATACTACAGAAAAACATAAAAAGGAACTAAGTATTGCTAGTAAATGTGTAGGAACAGGTAGAATAGGGCATGGATATAAATCAAGAATGAAACCGGTAAATAAAATGAGGGATAAAGTAAGTAGATTTGCCGATACATTTAATCATAAATATAGTAGGTATATAGTTGACTTTTCCATAAAAAATAATTGTGGTGTAATTCAGATGGAGGATTTATCTGGTTCTACTCAAAATACGCAAAAAAAGTTCTTAAAAGACTGGAGCTATTATGATCTACAACAGAAAATTAAATATAAAGCTGAGGAACATGGAATAGAAGTAAGCTTCGTAGATCCTAAATATACCTCTTTACGTTGTAGCTTCTGCGGTAATATACTTAAAGAAAATAGAGATTGCAAGAATAATCAAGCTAAATTCGAATGTGCAATCTGTGGACATAAAGAAAATGCTGTTATACTTGTAATATAGATTTATACAATATAAGAACTAAATAGTATAGATATATAAATTATTAAA
>NZ_JBJHZX010000071.1:0-13466 GCF_045310515.1 Candidatus Clostridium eludens
TCCACAGCAAGTTAAAATATGGAAATAACTTAGGGTTTTTCTCATTTTAATTTGTACTTTTTCTTGACATAGTACCACATGAATGTGAAAAACGTGTATTATTAGTACGCTTTTTTTTATTTTTTGCAATAAATATTCATACTAATTTTTAATAAAATGAGAATTTTATTTGTATGAATTTGCCGGTAAATTTATGGACTTTGTTTCTTTCTCACGTTCTTTTTTCATAATGCTTTAAAGATTTAATATGTCTTTTATGTCCTTTTTTCTATAAAATCTAGGTATTTTCTTATCTCCACATTCTTTTAAATTTTCTACACTGAGAAGAGTAATAATATATAGTATAATTAGAGATATTATTATTTTTTTCATATTTTTAAAACAAGTTAATTGTTTAAGTGCATTCTATAAAGTTGTTAGACTTATTATAGATAGAAGATATGAGAAAAGAACTTTAGAAAAAATTAATGTAAGTGATAAACAAGAGTTAATAAGAAATCTAAGTATCTAGAAATAACATTTATGATAAAGAGAGTGAGAAGTGTGCATTTGAATAGAGAAAAGCAGTATAGGATTCTAACGTTGATTTTAACAGTTTCGCTTAATTTAGGACTTGTAATATTTTGTGTTTCTATATTGAGGTCAACTTTTTATCACAACACAAAATATCTACTATTCTATATTTATATGGGGATATTTTTTATATTTCTTTATCGATTTTATGAATACATAGAAAGAATTGTGAAAGATGAGTAGATAAAGACTAGTGGAGTATTAACTTTATTAATGACAAACCTTAATATAAGCACAGTTATAAAGCTTCTGCACTCAAGCAGGCTATGGAACAGACTCTCAGAGAGGCACAGAGAAAAGGATTTATAGATATGGATATTGAGATAAATAATCGTCCGGTAGTGCCAAATAAATATACTGAAAGGTAGTCATAGATATGATTTATGTTGCGGGGGATACCCATATACCATTGGATATAGAAAAGTTAGACGAAGATAATTTTAACTCACAGAAAAGCATGACAAAAGAGGATTATGTCATTATATGCGGTGACTTTGGAGGGATTTGGAATAATAGTACTGAGGAGCTAAACTGGCGAAAGTGGCTGGAAAAGAAAAATTTTACAACTTTATGGGTTGATGGAAATCACGAAAATTTTGAATTACTTAATAAATATCCTGTAACTAAGTGGAATGGTGGTAAAATACATAGAATTTCTGATAGTATAATTCATTTAATACGAGGACAAGTGTTTAACATAGCTGGGCTTAAATTCTTTGCCATGGGTGGAGGAGAATCTATTGACAAATATAATAGAGTAGAAGGGAAAACGTGGTGGAGAGAAGAATTACCATCCAAAGATGAATATGAAGAAGCTCTAGATAATCTTGATAAAAATAATTGGAACGTTGACTTTGTTATCACTCACACAGCATCAATAGAAATAATGAAACAAATGTGCTGGATTAAAGAGAATAATCCGCTTAATACTTTTTTTAATATGCTGCAAACTGAGTTAAATTATAAGCATTGGTATTTTGGGCACTTCCATGACGATATAGATATAGATGAGAAGCATACTTTAGTGTATGAGAAAATTATTAGGATAAAGTGATAGCATTTAAGTGTTACTAAAAGTAATAGGATGGGTAATTATATGATGTGTTGGACTACAAAAAGTGGACAAAAGGTATATCAAATCTTAAATGGAAGAAGTAATTCCTTTTTAGTTTCTAATAGAGATAAGTATTTATTAATTGATACTGGAAGAAAAAATAGGTGGACAGAGTTAAAAAATAAGTTAGATAAAATAGGGGTAGATGAAAAGTCTTTGGCTGCACTGATATTAACTCATACTCATTTTGACCATGTTGAAAATGCATGTAAAATAAAGGAGAGTTATAGAACTAATTTAATTGTTCACAAGAATGAAGGAGATTTTGTGAAAAGTGGAAATAATCCAGTAATAAGAGGAACAAATCCGATAACTGTTCTTATTACAAGAATATTAGGAGAGAGACTGAGAAAACTTTATAAATACAAACCAGCAGGTTACGATATTACTGTTGATGATAATTTTGATTTGATACACTTGGGCTTTAATGCATATATTATTCATACCCCTGGTCATTCAATTGGTTCAATAAGTGTAATTATAGATAATAAAATAGCCTTAGTTGGTGATACAATGTTTGGAATTTTTAAAAGCTCAGTATTTCCACCATATGCAGAAAATATAGCAGTTATGGTTAGTAGTTGGAAAAAGTTATTAGATACAGGATGCTTGTTATTTATTCCTGGACATGGCACAGAAAATAGTAGAGGACTTTTAGAAAAGGAATATGCAAAGTACAAAGGTAGATATAACTAATTATAATGAAATTTAAGTGCCCACTTATTGTTGTTAACAATATTGAAGTTGCAAGAAACTTTTATGAAAATGTACTAAATCAAAAAGTAAAATATGATTTTGGTGAAAATATAGTGTATGAGGGCAATTTCTCCATACAACTAAAATCACATTTTGCCGATATGATTACTATAAATCGAAATGATATAGTAATGAAATCAAATAGTTTTGAATTATATTTTGAAGAAGAAAATATAGACAGATTTGTAGAGAGGCTAGAGAATATTAATGGAATACAGTATATCCATAAGTTAATAGAACATCCTTGGGGGCAAAGGGTCATTAGATTTTATGATCCAGATATGCATATCATAGAAGTGGGAGAAAGTATGGAAAGTGTAGTAAAACGATTTTTAAATGAAGGATTATCAGTTGAAGAGACAGCAAAGCGTACTCAGCATCCCATTGAATTTGTTAGACAATGTTTGTAATGCATCATCCCACATGTAGATAGGAAAAAATATTAGGTGGTATATTGACTTTTTACCTGAGTAGGTATATGATGTAAAAAATAAGATTAAAAGCCAATGAAGAGAAGTAGTAAATATAGGAGTTTAGTTAAAGCGAATTTGGGATAGTGAAAGCCAGATACTGTAACTTATATTGAATGGGTCTCCGAGATGTGATGCGAAATAATAGTAGCAGTAAACGGATAGTTCACCGTTAAAAGAACAGGGTATCGAGTAATATCTGTACCTGGAGGAACTGTTTTATATTAAGGTGGTATAGCAGAATATTCATTTTGCCCTTATTAGGGTGAAGTGTTTTTTTATTTTATAGAACTTTTTAACTGCTATTTTCTACATTAGTATAAAAAATAAATATGGGTGGCATAATGGTCACTTTGTCCCATATAGGGATGAAGTGGCTTTTTTGTTTGTAAAATTATTTATGGAAGGAATGATACTTATGTTAAACTTATGGCTTTAAAAATGATGATGGTTATTTAAAGTAAACAAACTTAGGAGGTTAAGAAATGAGCCAAATTAAAGTATATGGTCTAAAGGATAACTTAAATAATATTAAGGGAAAATTATCAGAGGTTATTCATTCGTGTGTAGTGGATGCTTTTCAGATGCCTGAAGATAAGAGATTCCATAGATTTTTTCCTTTAGACAGAGAAGATTTCTATTTTCAAAAAGGTAGAACAGAGAGATATACAATAATTGAAATTAGCATATTTGAAGGAAGAACTATTGAGGCGAAGAAAAAGTTAATAGGGCTTTTATTTGAAAGAATCCAAAAGGAACTAAATATTATGCCTAATGATATTGAAATAACAATCTTTGAAACTCCTAACCATAACTGGGGGATAAGGGGATTGCCAGGAGACGAGCTGAGCTTAAATTACAATATTAAAGTATAGTTTTGAGGTGGATGGTATGGAGAAGAAATTGGATTTAAATGATATTGTTCTAATAGGAAGAACTTTTAATGAATATTATAAGATGTTTAATATTAGTAATATAAATAAAAATGAGAGAATATTAGATGTAGCTTCAGGTGTTAGTTCCTTTTGTGCAGAAGCCAGGGTTTTAGGATACGACATTACTGCGTCTGATAGAATTTATTGTTTTTCAGCTAATGAAATAGAAGAAAAGTGTGCAAAAGATTTAGAGATAACAATGCTAAAAATGGAAGAGGTTAAAGATTTATATAAGTGGCAGTATTTTAAGGACATTGAACATTTAAAGGAACACCGGGAAGAAGCATATAAGACATTTATTCAGGATTTTAAGCAAAATGCAGGGGCGAGATATGTTAATATTGAGTATCCTAAAAGCTATTTTAAAGATAAGCAGTTTGATATGGCTCTTGTATCACATTTTTTGTTTATGTATGATGATTATTTGAGTTATGAGTTTCATAAAAAAGTTATTAAGGAGTTAATAAGAATAACATCAAAAGAAATAAGAGTATTTCCAATGGTTAATTTAAAATGCAAAAAATCTCTGTTTGTTGACAGGTTAATAGGAGATAGATGCTTTTCCAAATATAAATTTAAAATAGTAAAAGTAGATTATGAATTTGTAAGAGGTGGAAATGAAATGTTAGTAATCAAAGTGCAGTAAATATTTAACATATTGTAGGTAAATATAATTTTAGTTAGGAGAGATTTTACAATGGAAAGAATAAAAAGTCTTTTAGTGGAAAATAATTTTAAATTTGAATTCATTCATCATGATAAGCTAATTCATACTGCACAAGAGGGTGCTGACTATTTTAAAATTACTATTGGGCAGACAGCCCCAGCACTTATAATATATACCGAATGCCCTTATAAAATTGAATAATGTTGTTGGAATCTTGAGTTAAAGTTAAGAGGAAAACTATTATTTTAAAGGCATATTCGATTTAGTTAAGGTGTTTTCTACATCTTTTAAAGCAGAATACAGTTTATTTAGTCAGTCCATTATGCACATTATTAGTGATGATTCTGCGTTGTTGCTTGTTGCTGAAGTAAATGCACAAATAATTGGTTATTGCTTAGGGTTCATTCATTTTACCTTTTATGCAAATGGTCAAGTGGCATGGTTAGAAGAAATAATGGTTGATGAACTATATAGGAGAAAAGGTGTAGGGAAAATGCTTATGGATGAGTTTGAAAAATGGTCTAAATTAAAAGATTCAAGACTGATTGCATTGGCAACTAGGAGGGCAGCTGATTTTTATAGTGCCATGAAATATGAAAAATCAGCAGAGTATTTTAGAAAGATATTATAAAGTTGTGAGAAAGGTGATGAAGTTATGGATGGATTTATTACACCGTCAAATCATTTTGACTTCAAGGCAAAAAGTTAATTGGAGAGATTAAAGGTAAAATATTGGATTGTTATGTTGCTTATATAGAACCACATGGAGGTGGCCCTGAGCCGAGTCATACCCATTTACACGACCACTTTTTCATAGTAGTGGAAGGTGTAGCAACAATAAAAATAGGAGAAGAAAAAATTAACGTGGGTATAAATGAATCTATAATTGTACCAGGCTCAAAAGTTTACTCTATATGGAATGAGACAGATAAATTGTTAAAAATGATTGGAACGACAATCCAAACGGAAAAATAGTAGGTTATTAAAGATATTTTTTACCAAGAGTTAGCTATTGTATATTATTATTTTTTAAAAAGGCAGTACGTAAATTGAAGGTAATAGATTAGGTGTATCATTAAGTGAATATTAGGGAGGCGTAAGATATATACTTATACTATTACTCAATTCTACATACTTGAAATATTATACTACCAAAATAAATAAAATGTCTTTAACAAGCTTTTTCAAGGATAGGTGTTAATTGCTTTACATATAATAAACATTTGTTCAATGACACTCACATATTCATTAAAGGACACTGTAAAATAGCAGAATAAGTCTATTAGAGCTGTTAGATTATTAGGAGCTCTTTTATTTTTAAACATTTTAAACAAAAAAGGATGTATGGGTGTGATAATTTATGTAAAAAAGGTATAACAGTAAAAATGTTTGCCATGATAAACAAGAAATGATACAATAATATGAAAAATATACTTCAATTTCCACCAAGGTTCAGTATTTATAAAATTATTTAGGGGGGTTATCCTATGCCATTAGTTAAGATTGAAATATTTAAAGGAAAAACTGCTGAATATAAAAAAGCAATAATGGATGGAGTACATTCAGCACTAGTACAAGCATTTAAAATTCCTGACGATGATAGGATGCAGAGATTATATGAACTAGATAAAGAAAATTTTGAGGTAACACCGGCAAAAACAGACCAATGTACACTTATTGAAATAACTGCATTTAAGGGTAGAAGTATTGAAGCAAAAAGAAAGTTATACAGAGAAATTGTAACTAATTTGAGAGCGAACCCTGGCATAGATGGCAATGATATAGCAATAGTTATTAACGAACCACCTTTAGAAAATTGGGGAGTTAGAGGCGGTAAGCCAGCAAACGAAGTTAACTTGGGTTTTAAAATAGAAGTATAAGAGATTGAGGCTTTTAATTATTTTTTAAGTAAAGGATGTAACTATTAAAGTTAATATCCTTTTTTTACTTCCATCTTGCATAAGATAATTTATTATATATTATTTGCCCTACAATTAATGTATTTAGTTTTCAGAGTGCAAAATCACCTCTTGAAAATCCAAGAAGATATTGCCAAAGGGCTTATGGAATTAAGCATGAAAGAGACACCACCAATCCGAATAATTCGGATTGCAAAACACAATCTGATTTAGCTGACCAATTGAATTTAAGCCAAAAGCAACTTGAAAGATATAAAAAACTAACAGAACTAATACCAGAATTACAATCCTTGGTTGAAACGGGCGATTTAAAGGCCACTACAGCATATAAGATTATGCTAAGTTACCTCATGCCAAACATACTAAAACGATACCTATAAAGGATGTGCTATTTGAAAATGATAAGAAAAAGGATGCTAATAGACATCAAATAAGTGCTATAAAACAATTGGTAAAAAATCTAGATACAGAAATAGACAAAGTTAGGTTATCGGAAGAGGATGGAAAGAATATAATTATAAAGAATTTGAAGGATGAAGTAATAGATAAAATCAGGAAAATAAAAGTAACTACAGCTACAGTGATGGCTTTACTTAAAAGAATTTATAAGGAAGAAGCAAAAATCAAGATAAAACAAGATGAAGAAATAAAAAGATATGAAATGTTATTATTAGGATGCTTATATAAAGCTCAAACGCAGGTAGTTGTTGATTCTTTTAAAATTTTATCTAATAAAATAGAAGTCTTAAAAGAGGATGAAGCTGGAGATGTTGTTTTATTTGGTAAGAAATATAAAGGGGTGAAAGCTCAAGAATAGCTTAGTAGGAGGGCCTAGATACTCTCCATATTTTTATTTTCACGCATGGTTGAAAAATGTAAGCAAAAAGATAATAAAGTTTTAATGAAAACTATTTTTACTAAGTTGTGATAATAGGGTAGAGAAATTATAATTACCAAAATATTGCATATGAGAATATAGTGAAGGAGTGATAAGTAAAAATATGACAAATGAAAGTGTAAAGAATAAGCTAAAGGATTATTTAGTGAAAAATGGAGTTAGAAATAATTTTGTTGCAGAAAAAATTGGTTTATCGTGTACAAGTATTTGTTTATTTTTAAAAGGTAGACGTTTACTATTGGATAAAAAACTGAAACTAATTGAAGGTTTAATAAATAAGACGATTTAGGAGGAAAACGAATATGGGCAATGAAAACAAAATGGAAAAAATAATCTACAATCTACAGGATGAGGATGGCAGATTGTATGATCACAACTTTAATGTTACTGATGAACACATTATATATGATGAAAATGAAAATAAGGTAGATTTAAAAGAAATTATTTTTGCAGAAATATACCCGCATGAAATGATACTACATTTGGAAAATAAGGATAGATATTTACTAGCTTACGAGGGTATAGAGAAGCTTACCATGTCCTCATAATCATAGATAAAACATGGATTTTATCAAGCAGATTTTGCCTTGAAAACCGTAGTAAATGAAAAAATGAAAGGAGAAGATTTATGGAGTTACAAGAAAAATTTATAATAAGGAAGGAAGTGGATAGATGGTAGCTATTAATAATATGCCTACCTTGTAGATTGTAGACTGATTGGTGTTTGCAATTCTTTTGGGCAGGATTTAGCAAGTACATATATACGTAGTTACAATAAAATCGCTAAGACTTCAGTGGAGATACTTAAAATAATACATAAAATAAGTACAAGAAGGAGATTAAAAAATGCTTAATTATAGATATAAGACATAATAGAAAGCAGACAAGTGTTGGTGTAGTAATATAGCTACATCATTTTTTTTATGCAAAAAGATAAATTATTGATGGATGCAGATTTAAAATCTAAGTTTCCATCTTGGACTAAAAAAGAAGAAATGAAGAAAGGAAAGATTGATTGGTTAATGTCAGATGATATAGATTCCTGGGCATCCATAGTATTGTTGCAGCATTTATTTGGAAAGCAAAATAAGGCCAATTATTTTATTGACTTTAATCAAAGTTATATAAATAAACATGAATACAAATGTAGCTGCCAGCAAATATATGTTACAAATGAATTAAGTAATGATGAACTGATAGGTGTTGATGTAGCACTTGATACCCAAACAATGTGTTTCGATAACCATTGTTGTATGCTAATTAAGGAAGACATAGAATATAAGAATCAATACAGTGCTAACATAAATAATATTTTCAATGTAACTAGGTTAGGGGATAATGGACTTAAAGATGGATATTATAGGAAATATGCTGGTTCCACTTTATTAACTATTATGAGCCTATATAATTTAGATATTGGTAATTGGGATGAAGAAATGTTAACGATTCTTTGCTGTATAGATAGTTTGTTCATTCCACAGAAAATTCGAAAAGTTAATTTTAAGAGTATTCAAGATAAATACCTAAAGTTAATGGGATATGAGTATTTGATTAAATTTATGGAAGAGAAAATTAATAGTAGTGGCTATAGGCTATTTGAAGAAGCTATAAAGAAATACAATCTTAAGGACAAAATAATTGTAGGAGCTGATGGCAAACTACAGACTTCAATTAGATTAGATTTATTATCAGAGGTCTTTGCACTTGATTTGTCATTACCCAATACGATATTTAAGGAACATAAAAGATGTGATAAATTTTACAGAAATTTAGATAAATATCCTATAAGGGAAGATGAATATTTATTGGATGAAGGAGAATACTTTCTAAATTTTTCTGTTGTTACTTCAAATTCCATTGTATATTCCAAAGGTGTGAATAGAAAATAATCAAGGCAGGAGGAAATTTTATGAGGATAATAAATATAGGATTCGATAATTTAATAGTGGCAGAGGAAATACAACTGATACTTTCAACAGATGGGGTATCTGTAAAACGGAAAATAGCAAAAGCTAAGGAAAAGGGGTTGCTAATAGACATTACAAGAGGTAGAAATAGAAGAAGTGTAATATTGTTAAAAAGTGGTATTATGGTGTTAAGTACTGTAAATACAAAGACACTTGCAAGGAGAATACAAAAAGAATCTAATGAGGTAGGAGCTTAGATGTAGAGGATAGGAGGGAATAAAAAGTGAGTTTTAAGTGGTTTAATCACATCTAGTCACATAAAATTGTTAAAAAATGCATAATTGAATATTCTGAATGGATATGTACTTATTTATGTACATATGATATGTGGAAGTGAATATAAGATAATATGATGGAGTTCACGTTAACTTATGTGAAAATCAATGGCAGTTAGATTGTTTTAGAGGTTTCTAAAGGTCTTGCGGAAAACGATTACTATAAGATTATAATTTTTATATTGCATTATATTAGATTTTTTATTCTAGTAATTTATATCTTGTGAATTCATTATGGAATCTTACTTAGAAATATAATAAGCATATGTTAACTGGTTCAAGCTTGAACCAATCCAGAATTATCCTGATTGTTTGAAACGGCGTGATTAAAATATGATATTTAGAACTATATAAGTTAAATAAAAATAGGAATAACCGTATAAGATTATTCCTATTAAAAATATTAAAAATGAAATACTACAAATCTTAGAAACCATGCTGTCCAGAACCATTAGGTGCTCCGTTGCCTTGTCCAAATTGATCAGATGGTGCTGGTAATTCCCAACTAGAACCCCAACTTGTAAATACATTTAATATTGAATATTCTTGGCTTTGAGTTATAGTACCTACTGTTACTAAAACATCCAGTTGAGCTTTAAAAGTTGAATATGAACCTATTTTGTCACTATAATATAGATTTAATATTATTGATTCTTGAGCTTGAGTTATAGTTCCTGCTGATACTAAGGAATCCAGTTTAGTTTGGAAATTTGCAAAAGTGTAATAATATGAATTATAACTTACAGGGGCTGGATTTGCATATCTAGGATTCGCATGGACTGTTGTAGCAATTCCTGTATTTATTAATAGTGGTGCTGCGATCATTACAGCGGAAATTAGTTTATATTTGTTCTTTAGCATTTTTGTACCTCCGATTATACATAGTATATGTTGTTTTTAGACGACTTTTGTCTCTATGCAAGTATGGTACTTAAAAAACATGACTGTTTAGTGACGAATCGATGTGAAACATATGTAATTTCTGTAGAAAAAAATATAAATTTTGTGAAAAACCATAAAATATAGGATTTTAAATTGATAGAGTCGTTTTAAGGTGTGTTGAATTATTGGGTATGCATTTGTACCTTTTGGATTTTAAAGTACCTTAAATGAGATATTTTTGATTATAGTAATTTAGAAACCCAGTAAAATCAACATATCTAGAATATAAAAATGGAGATAAACATATGAGATTATCTCCATTTAAAAGGTATTAAAAATGTTAACAATAAGCTATCCAATGAAGTTTATTTTCCACAATTATTGGTTGAAGTACTAGGTGGAGTGACTGCTGCTGGAGTATTAACTTTTGGGTTATTTTGTTTTGAGTCACTAGGTTTTGAAGTATTAGTTTTTGAAACATTCTGCTTTGAATCGCTAGGTTTTGAAACATTTTGTTTGTTTCCACCAGGTACTGAGGCATTAGTTTTTGAACCACTAGGTTTCGAGTTATTCTTATCAGGGTTTGTTGCATTAGGTTGAGGAGTATTATGGTTTATTGGTGTTGGAGTATTATGTCCTCCACTATTAGGTACTGATATATACCAATTAGAACCCCAACCAGTAAATCCATTTAATATTGGTGCTTTTTTACTGTGAGGTATAACTCCTGATGAGATTAAAGCATCTAGTTGAGCGTCTAAATTCGCTCTAGAACCTATTTTACCATTATAGTACTGAGCCAATATTGATTTTTCTTGAGCTTTGGATATAACTCCTGCTTTTACTAAAGAATCTAACTTAGCTTGAAAACTTGTAAAAGAGTAACGAGTTTGACTATAGCTTATAGGTTGTGTATTAGCACATGCATGGACTGTTGTGGCAATTCCTGTATTTGCCAATAGTGGTGCTGCAAGCATTACAGCTGAAATTAATTTGTACTTCATTTTTATCATTTTGATTACCTCCTAAAATTTTTATTATATGATAGTTTTTTTGTTTGATTTACTCTGTAAGAAAATAATACTTGGAAATCATGACCATTAGATGACGTAGTGATGTGAAACTCATGTAATAAATATTTTAGATTTTGTGAAAAACGATGAAATGTGGAATTCTTAATACAATTTTTATGAGAAATTAGATGAATGGGGAAATATATATAATAGTTAATATTTAAGGAGAAGGTGTTTTACCTTCTCTTTTTATATAAAGTTAAATATATGATTGTGGCAAATTAAACTGAATTTAAGATTGATTTATAAGGTTTACATATCAGAAAAATTACATGTACCCACAACGGAGGGTTATTTTTATTATAAATACGATTACATTAAGGCAAAAATTGGCTGTAACTGTTGATATAACTAGGTTAGAATGATACAAGCTTTTTAATGTTTATTGGCGTTTATCATGGAAAGTTAGTTATATCAATGTATGTAGAGGTTTAAATAAAAAATTATAGGGTTTTAATTTATCAATACATAGAGATATTTTAAATGGATTAAGAATCTATTTATAATTAATTCTTGATGTATAGTCTAAATGTAGTTCCAATCTAAGAATAAAATTTAGTCATTTTTAAAGTTCATCTTTTTTCTACAAACGCCAACTTTTTATATATAATAACATAATGTAGAAATTTTTATATAACATTTAATTGAGAAGCAGGTCAGGGAAATGACTTGCTTTTTTACTTTTGAATAGTTTATATAATTAAAGAAGATTGTAACAAAATTAAAACCACCAATTAGCTAAATGACACTAGCTGGTGGTTAAGTAAATCCCACTTTATCACTTGATTCTATTCGAATACAATTCACCCTTTCTACCTGAATTTGCCCATTATATTTATGGGGTATTACACATTACTTTCATTAATTGTAGATTTGTGAAAATTATTCTTTATATCCTAAGATTTACTATAATAGAATTTATATTACTTATTGAATTTATTATAACATAACAGGAATTAAAATACAACAATATTATTCTGAATATTTCAAGTATTGCGATTAAATATTAAAGATCAAGATGAAATTTATGCTGCCTTTTTAGCAAGATGTACTGATTTCACAATTTTACCGAAAACCCAAAATCTATATCCTAAAAAATTAACTACTTGGGCTAATACCATTGAAATAATTTTTGCAAAAAAAGAATTTATAGAACCATCTTTCATTAATATACTTAAACATATTAAACTTACGCCTAGAGAGGCAGAGTTAACTATAATAAATTGAACAATTTCATTTGTTGTTTTCTTACCGGTTTTTGTATCATCAAAAGTCCAAAACTTATTTAAAATATAACTATTTAAAGTACCACTGGAATAAGATAGTATTTGGCTTATAGCATAATTAATATCAAATAAGCTATTTAGTATACAAAATACTGCAAAGTCAAGTATGGTATTTAAACATCCTACACAACCAAATCTAGTGATATGCTTAAGTTTTTCATTATTTATAAATGTATTGTAAATATTTTTAACAATAGTCATATAGTTTACCTCCTGTAAACTAGGTAATTATTTATTTTATAATTATAAGTTTACTTTGTTACAGTTATGTGGCAGATATGTTAATGAGCTATAACATTTATGTATACGTGGTAAAGAAGTAAAAATTACCAAAATTGGTGTTCGTAAAACATATGCTTTCATTTTTAAAAAAGTTAAGTGATGAAGGGAAAAATGTAATATACGATTAATCTATAAATATACAATTCACAACATTGCAAGGCAATTGGTGAACCATTTTCCTAGTTCACGTCATAACAGCCACAAAACAGTATTACCATTTTTGCCTTATAGTTCATCTGAAATGGTAGTAAATGCCTTATGGCTGTTTTTTGCATGAATCTTGCCGTACCCGATTTTAATAAAAATATTTAATAAATACCATTGAAGAAGAATAAATAAGTCATTTGTAAATATATGAAGTTAAATTTA
>NZ_JBJHZX010000072.1:0-10955 GCF_045310515.1 Candidatus Clostridium eludens
TCCTGTTCAATACAGAAACCAGCTTATAATTGCCTAGCTTTTTTCAAAATGTCCTTGACATAGGGTCCATTTCAAAAAATCCTACTAGGTTTTTTATTTTGATGTTTAATAAATCACACCTTCAAGGCTGATAAGTACAATCCGACCCACATGTGATTCCACTGCTTCAGGACTAACGTGAGTTAAGTTGTTAATTTATTCAAATGCTCTGCAATTAATGTAATCTCTTGTAAATTTGCATTGGTTTCTTGAATAGCAGATGTCTGCTGCTGGGTAGTTTGTAAAGTAGAATTTGAAGATTCTACAGTTTTATCTACAGAATCTTGAATTTTTTTAGTAAGTTCCGATATTCTTATGGCTGTATCTTTTGAACTCTGAGATAACTTTCGTATTTCTGTGGCAACTACTCCAAAACCTCTTCCTGAATCACCAGCTCTTGCAGCTTCTATGGCAGCATTTAATCCAAGCATTTTAGTTTGATCTGCTATGGATTTTATTCCATCTAATATGGAATTTATTTCTGAAGATATATCTTTGATACTAATGATTTCCTTGTTCAACACATGTTGATTATCGGAAACATTAATTGAAGATGCCGATAATTCTTCCATAATTGCAGAAACTTGATTTAAATTATCAGAAAGTACTTCAGATGTGTTCTTAAGTTTTAACTCTTGATATCCTATTCTTGATAATGCATTTGCAATAATATATAATACCTCTGCAGCTGATTTTATATTTTTTTTATTGCTGATATTAACTTCATTTACGGCTTGTAGATATTTGTTTTCATCAAGTCCTATTTCCTTTGCAGCTTTTTTGTATATGGATTCTTCAGGATTAGAAGTTAAAATTTGACCTCCTAAAATTGTTCCTATTTGTGTGTTCTCTACCAATATGGGCACAGCGAAATCTATTAATCCTGCATGACAGGTATAAACATAAGGTTTTCCTGTTCTTGCAGCTTCTATACCTCCTCTTTTGTGAGACTCGGCACAGCGTCTGGTACCAATATCAGTGGATTGGGTAAGATTTAAACAAAAATCTGTATAAGAGCTTGGATTAGTTACAGGATTTCCATCCATATCTACAGTTACACTGGCAATATTCATACTTTCTGCAAAGTTATCCTGAAATTTTTGAAGTAAATTAGTATCTATGATATCTTTTATTTTAAGAGAGCTTATATCATCATAAATATGATCATCATTGGTAATTCTCGACATATTTTAACACCTCCAAAATTATTTTTTTATTGAATTTATTTAAAATGGGCTGCCTAGTTATTAATATATCCATAAAACCTTCATTTCTTCTATGTACATTATGCAACTTATATAGAGTACCAGCAGATCACAAAGGCTCATTATAATATATTTCAATATTTTTATCAATAATATATTTTAATAATTTGATGTTATATAAAACCATCAAATTATTCTTATTTATATAATCTATATATCGTCATATCTTTGATTATTATTTATTATAAAAGTTTGTAAAAATTGTTTTTAAGTAAATTTTTTGGTTTTAACTTAAATTTTAGACGTCTAATTATTATATTTTTATTGAAACAAAACAAATATTTTGTATCGTTATAATAATATAATTTGAATTTAATTATATTTTTCTGTGAAATTTATATAACACTTATATAATGCACGAAAAAAACCCATATTCAAACTTAATATTACAAATTCACTATACAATGTTTGCATGTTTTTACAAAATATATTATAATAAAATTATACAAAATATTTGTTTTGTTCTATTTATACCATTTTAGCTAAGTATTTACCGGAGAATTTTTATATAGCAATTGAAAAAGATAAAATTAAATCCTAAAATAAAGATGTTAATAGCAATGTCAGGTGCATTTGTGCTTTCTGCTTTAAAAATTCCATCAGTGACAGGAAGCTGTTCACATCCTACGGGAGTAGGACTTGGAGCCATACTTTTTGGACCGGCAATTATGAGCGTATTAGGTGTCATAGTTCTTATATTTCAAGCACTTCTTCTTGCACATGGAGGAATCACAACTCTTGGTGCTAATACTTTTTCCATGGGAATAGTTGGACCTTTAGTATCTTATTTTTTGTACAAGCTTTTAAAGAAGCGAAATGTATCATCATCTGCAGCGGTATTTACAGCGGCAATGCTTGGAGACTTAATGACTTATATTACAACTTCAATTGAACTTGCGCTGGCCTTTCCTGATGCCACCGGTGGAGTTTTGGCCTCTATGATAAAGTTTATGGGTATATTTGCAGTAACCCAGATTCCCCTTGCCATAAGTGAGGGAATACTGACTGTTGTGGTTTTCAATCTTTTAAATAATTATGACAAAGAAGAACTTATACAGTTAAATGTTATATCAAAGAAGGCATAATAAGCATGAATATAGAAGGCAAAAGTAAAAACAACAGTGTGTTTAAAAAGAATTTGATATTGTGTTTTCTTGTAATAGTTATTGCGGTTATTCCTCTAATATTTTTAAAAAATGCCCAGTTTGCAGGTTCTGATGACAAGGCTGAAAAGGCAATCACACAGATTGATAAAAGTTATAAGCCGTGGTTTTCTTCCATCTGGCAGCCGCCAAGTGCTGAAATAGAAAGTCTCTTATTTTCATTACAGGCCGCTGTGGGCTCAGGGATTGTGTGTTATTATTTCGGATACTTAAAGGGCAAATCAAAAAAGGATGGATATGCCAAATAGCATGTTCATCCTCATTCACCTGACATCCATCATAGGCATAGTCATTAATTTTGTTATTAATAATCTGCACTTTAATTTTTATGAATATTACATTCTTCAAGTTTTTCAAATGAATATACATAATTAATTTCATTGTAGGAAAATTTAATATTAGTATTTATAAATTAAAGGAGTGGATGTTTTATGAGCAACATTATGCTAGAAAAAACACAAAATAGAGTTAGTTACCACGACTCAGTTGAACAAATGCTTAAAAGAATCAGAGAAGATGAAATGTCCAATGTGTTTGACAGATATGTATCACAAGAAAAGATAAGATGTAAATTTTGTCTTGAAGGTTTAAGTTGTCAGTTATGTTCAAATGGTCCCTGCAGAATAAGTGAAAAAACAGGACAGAGCAAAGGGGTATGCGGTATATCTGCTGATGCTATGGCAATGAGAAACTTACTTCTTAAAAACATAATGGGGGCAGGTACATATAGTCATCATGCCTATGAAGCCTTCAGAACACTGAAAGCTACAGCTGAAGGAAAGACTCCATTTAAAATTACTGATGTAGATAAACTTAAATGGATGTGTGAAAAAGTAGGTATAGGTATAAAACAGGAAGTTAATGCTATGGCAATAGAACTTGCAGCATTACTTGAAAATCAGCAGAGAATTGGAGTGGAAGAAAAGAATATAATGGTTGAAGCTTTTGCTCCAAAAAAGAGAAAAGAAGTCTGGAGAAACATAGGTATATATCCCGCAGGGACAATACATGAGGAAGAAAATTGTGTGGCGAGTTGCCTTACCAATGTAGATGGAAGTCATGTTTCTCTGGCAATGAAAGCCTTGAGGCTTGGAATAGCCACCATATATAATTCTCAGATAGGTCTTGAAATGGTGCAGGATATACTTTTTGGAACTCCTAAGCCACATGAAGTTAATATGGATTTGGGAATTATGGATCCAAATTACGTAAATATAGTATTTAACGGACACCAGCCTTGGCCTGGAGTTGCAACAATATTAAAGGCAAGAACAAAGGAGATTCAGGAAAAAGCAAAGGCTGCAGGAGCTAAGGGACTTAGAGTGGTTGGTTCTATAGAGACAGGGCAGGAACTGCTTCAGAGATTTGAAATGGATGATGTTTTCGTAGGCCATATGGGTAACTGGCTTACTATAGAGCCATTGTTATCCACCGGTACTGTGGATGTATTTGCGATGGAAGAAAATTGTTCTCCTCCAGCTATAGATATGTATGCTGAAAAATATCAAATAACGTTAGTATCTGTAAGTACTATTATTGATTTACCAGGGCTTAAATATAAAATTCCTTATGATCCTTCAGAAGTTGATACTATGGCAGATAAGTTAATTGATCTTGCTGTAGAAAATTTTAAGAAAAGAAAAGAGAGAAAAATTGAACCTATGGTTCCAAGTATAACTCAAAAAGCTATAGCTGGCTTTTCTACTGAAGCCATTCTGGGTATTATAGGGAATAAGCTTGATCCATTAGTAGATGTAATAGGTTCAGGAAAGATTAAAGGAGTGGTAGCACTTGCAAATTGCTCTACTTTAAGAAATGGTCCACAGGATTGGGTTACAATAAACCTTACAAAAGAACTTATAAAAAGGGATATATTGGTGGTTAGTGCAGGCTGCGGGAACCATGCTCTTGAAGTTGCAGGACTTTGTACCTTAGAAGCAGCTAATGAAACAGCTGGCCAGGGTTTAAGAGAGGTATGTAATATGTTGAAAATTCCTCCTGTATTAAGCTTTGGAACTTGTACAGATACAGGAAGGATATCTATGCTTGTTACTGCTCTGGCAGATCATCTAGACGTTGATGTATCCCAGCTTCCAATAGCTGTCACAGCTCCGGAGTGGATGGAACAAAAAGCAACTATAGATGGAATTTTTGCATTAGCTTATGGAGCATACACTCACTTGTCACCTACACCTTTTATAACAGGAGCACCTCAATTGGTAGAACTTTTAACTGAAAAAGTAGAGAATGTAACAGGGGGGAAGATAGCACTGGGTGATGACCCTGTTGAAGTAGCAAATAACATAGAATCTCATATAATTAAGAAAAGAAAAGAATTAGGGCTTAGTTAGCCCTTTTTCTTATGGTTTATTTTCAAATGTCTTACATAGAAGCTTTAAAGATGCCCAGTATATCTGCAGCGGTTCCTTTCCTTGGATTTGTAATGGTAGTTATATCTTTTGCAGCATTTTTAGAGAGAAACTCTAAATCATTTTCATCAACTTCAATAGATTTTAGGTGAGTTGGAAGATCAATATCCTCACAGAGATTTTGAATGCCATGCTTAATCTTATTAACAGCAGTTTCTTTATCTGATGCTTTTATTCCCATAGCTTCACTTATTTCAAAAATTCTTTCCTCAGGTACTGATACTGAATTAAATTCAAACACATGAGGCAGTAGAACTGCATTACATGCTCCATGAATTTGCTGATAATTTCCTCCTATTTGATGGGACATGGAATGAACATATCCTAATCCTGCATTGTTAAAAACCATTCCACCCATGACACTGGCAAACATCATCTTTTCTCTGGCCTCTAGATCATTACCATTTTCATATGCCCTCTTTAGATATTCGAAAACCAATTTTATAGCATCAATTGCTAGGGCATCTGTAATAGGAGAAGCTTCCGTAGAAACAAAGCCTTCTATTGAATGAGCTAAAACATCAATGCCAGAACTGGCAGTTACTTCTGGGGGCATGGTTGCCATAAACATAGGATCATTTACAGATATTATAGGCATCATTTTAGGATCGCCAATAGTCATTTTTACTTTTCTGCTTTCATCTGTTATAATTGCAAAATTGGATACCTCAGATCCTGCACCAGAAGTAGTATTTATTGATATTACGGGCAGGGCAGGTTTTTTCATTTTTTTGTACCCTTCATAGTCTTCTATAGCTCCACCATTGGTTGCTATAATGGATATACCTTTTGCACAATCGTGGTTAGTTCCGCCTCCAATAGATATAATAAAGTGATAATCCCTTTTTAATACATTGAATCCTTTTTTAAAGTAAGTAAGAGCATCTTCTATAAATGAAATTGTACAATTTGGATGTAAGATGCCATCAAATATATCATAAGAAATAAATAAACTTTTTAATATTGTTTCCACCATTTCAACATAACCAAGGCTTATTATATTTTTATCTGTAACAACTAAGGCTTTGCTTAATTTATAGCGCATTAATTCCGTTGGTAAATCTTTAATGGCTCCTACACCAATAAGATTTATGGCAGGTGAATAAAAATCATGAGTGTTCTCCAATATAATCCCTCCAAATCATAAATATATATTAAGTTTATTTTTTCTGTTTATCAGATTGGTTATGTATAGAATGTGAATTATGTCACTAGAAAAATTAACCTTCAGGTAGAATATCTTTTAAATATATAAATGTTTAATTAAGAATTAAATTAAATGCATAATATAGATAAAAAATACGAATTTATGGTAAAATGAAATAGATAATTTCAAATTCTTAACAAGTGTTCTTTCTGTGGTAGGTTTCAACTTGATTAATATAAATATGGAAGGTATTAGTTTGTCCTATGAAATTAAAAGAACTGATTGAGTTTAAAATAGATGGAAATGAGAGTGAAAATTTTAAGAAAAGCATAGTGGGAAGTAATCTCTATAGGGGAAAGTTGGCTTCAAAAATGCTGATAACATTTGATTTAATATTATGTTCTATTGATGTTATTACTTATATGCTTAATGTGGACGATAGGTTTAAGTTCATAAACTATTTTATAATGTATATGCTAATGATAATTGTAAATGTAATATTTTTGGTTAGTATAAATAAATACGGCAATTTGGATGACAAGCCTTCGACATATATTGATAACTGGGAAAAAGCTCTTATGTGTTATATAACATTTGTAATATCCTGGGGAAGTGCGATATCTTTAATGGATCAAAAATTATATGGACATGTAATAGTATTTATGGTTAACATGATAACTTGTTCCGTTCTATATTACCTAGATAGTAAAAAAATATTGATTCCATATGCAATATCTACCTCTATATTAGTGTTCTTGCTTCCATTTTTTCAGAAATCAAAGGATGTTTTAATTGGACATTATGTAAATTTGATTATATTTTTATTTATTTCTTGGCTTTGTTCTAGAATATTATACTACAGCTATTATAGTAGTTTCATGAATAAAACTCTACTTAAAAAAGCAAATGATAAGCTGAAAAGATTGAATTCAATTGATGAGCTTACTCAAATAAATAACAGGAGAAGTTTTAATGACTATATTAGCTTTGAATATAATAGTAATTTAAAGAAGGACTTGTTGATTTCTGTAATTATGATGGATATTGATTTTTTTAAACAATACAATGATAATTATGGACACAATGCCGGTGATAAGGTATTAGTATCAGTAGCTCAGGAGATAGATTCTGTGGCAGCAATGTATATGAATTTTGCCGCACGTTTTGGAGGTGAGGAGTTTATTTATGTTGCTATAGATACTGATGAAGAACAAATTATGGATATAGCTCAAATAATAAAAACCAATATAACAACTCTTAAAATACCCCATAAATGTTCTCAAGTCAGTGAATATGTTTCCTTAAGTTTTGGTACTTCAACAGTTAGAATTACTTCAAAAAAAGATATACTTTATTGTATGGAGTCCGCTGACAAAGCCTTATATTATGCAAAGAAGAGTGGGAGAAACTGTGTCAAAACTTTAGACAATATTAAAATGTAAAACTTGCAGCAAATAGTGAGAGGAGCTGTAAGAATATAATAGTTATTAAATGGGAATAACAAATATAGTTATAAAAACTATATAGATGAGAGGTGTATCCTGTGGAAATTGCAATTATGGGAGCAGGAATGTCAGGGTTATCCTGTGCTATAACATTGGAGAGAAATGGTATAAATCCTACTATTTTTGAAAAACGAAGCCGTGTAGGAGATAGATTTGTTAATGGAGAAGCTACGTTTAGTATATTAAACAGGCCTGTTAAAGATGATCTGAAGTATTTGGAAGAAAAGCATCATATACATTTAGCACCCACAGATAGGGTCCAAAAGTTAGTGGTCCACTCTAAAAATGAAATAGGAAGTATTGAGGGTAATATAGGTTATGTAAACATTAGAGGGAGACACGAAAACTCTTATGAGTGTCAATTGGAAAAGCAGGTTAAGTCTAATATAAATTTTAATTCTCATTATGAGTATGAAAAGTTATGCAAAGAATTTGAATATGTAATATTAGCACCTGGAGATGGGGCTTATGCTGCTGAACTTGGAAATTATAAGTGCGATCTTACATGCAGCATAAAAGGAGCTGCAGTTGAGGGACAATTTTGTACCAATGTTGCCCATGTGTGGTTTAACTATGATATAATACCCAAAGGATATGCGTGGTTAATACCTTTTTCTAACAAAGAAGCCAATTTGGTTGTTGCTTACCCTGATTATCCTAGTAATATCAAATTAGATATAAATACTATATGGGATGCATTTTATAGTATGGTCCATAGAGATTTACGGCAAAGTTTTAGAATAACAGATGGATTTCAAATAACAAAATATATGATGGGTATATGTACTAAACCTAAAATTGATAATACATATTTTGTTGGAAACTGTTTTGGAACCATTTCTCCCGGACTTGGATTTGGACAGTTTGCTTCAGTATTAACAGGCATTTATTCGGCTTATGATTTGTGTAATCTGGGTAAATATGAGGACCTTGTGAAACCTCTGTTTAAAAATTACAATAATTCCCTGGCTTTAAGAAGATTTTTAGAAAGTTTAGATAATGATAATATGGATGTAATAATTAAAAATTTAGATAATAAATTATTAGATAAGCTCATTAATAAAACAATTGGTGATACAAATGAATTTGATTTTCTTAAAGCTTTTGCGCCCATTATGAAGCTGTGGAATAGCTGCAGCAAGAACAGCTAGCAAAAGGAAACATCCTAAGAACAAGGAGAATGGCTACATGTATAAGAAAAATAAAGATTTAATGGGAATCCATATTGCAGTTTTTTTATTTGGATTATCAGGATTATTTGGAAAGTTACTTTCACTGCCACCGATGATAATTGTCTTTGGCAGAGTATTATTTTCCAGCATTTTTTTACTTATTCTAATATTTTATTTTAATGAGAATATAAAATTAAGAAGTTACAAACATTATCTTTTATTAGTTATAGCTGGAATAATTTTGGCAATTCACTGGAGTACTTTTTTTAAATCTATACAAATATCTACAGTGGCAATAGGACTACTTACATTTTCCACATTTCCTGTTTTTGTAACTTTCCTTGAACCCTATTTTTTTAAAGAAAAAATTAACTTTTCAGATATTGTAGTTGCATTTATTACTTTTTCAGGAATAGTGCTTGTAGTGCCAGAATTTAAATTAGAAAATAACTTAACTCAGGGAATTTTATGGGGAATAGCATCTGGATTTACTTATGGAGTTCTTTCAATGCTCAATAGAAAATATGTAAAAGAATATTCAAGTATACAGATTGCCTTCTATGAGCAAGCTATAGCGGCAATTGTGTTACTTCCGTTTTTATTTTTTGAAAACACTGTTTTCACATTTAAGGACATGCTATTATTGGCACTATTAGGTATTGTGTTTACAGGAATTTCCCATTCATTATTTATAAATAGCTTGAAAAGTATAAAAACAAGAACTGCAGGGATTATTTCCAGCCTTGAACCAGTTTATGGCATAATTTTTGCTACTTTTTTATTAGGGGAAATACCTACATTAAAGGAGGTATTAGGAGGCATTATTATTTTGAGTACTGTTTTTTATTCAACTGCTAAGTGTAAATAACTTACTACTATTGCTTATATGATTTTTAAGTGGATATCAAGTTTTGTTATAGTTATTTACATGAAATCATATTAAAGATATAATAAAAAAAATTGTAGGACATACTGTAATCAGTAATTTTTATTAATAATCTATATAAATACATATAAAGAGAGTGAGAAAAATGCATATTGAAAGCGCAATGAAAGTTCCATCGAGAACAAAAGGGATAATGCTGGTGGTATTTGCAGCCATGTTGTGGGGAGTATCGGGTACTGTTGCTCAATATCTGTTTCAAAAAATGGGATTTACTCCTGAATGGCTTGTTGTAATTCGGCTGTTGTTATCAGGATTAATTTTATTAATTTATGCTTTTATTAAAGTTAAACAAGAGGTGTGGAAAATATGGAAGTCTAAATATCATAGTTTTAACCTTATTTTATTTAGTATCATAGGGATGCTAGGTGTACAATATACATATTTTGCTGCTATTAAATATGGAAATGCTGCCACAGCTACCATACTTCAATATTTATCTCCAGTTATAATTACTTGTTATTTAGCTATTTTTTCTAAAAAAGCTCCAGGATTAAGGCAAGCTCTAGCTATTATTTTAGCTATGGTAGGTACCTTTTTTATAATTACCCATGGAAATATTCATACTCTATCCATTTCTAAATTGGAATTATTTTGGGGAATCACTTCTGCTTTTGCAGCGGCTTTTTATACTGTGCAGCCTTGTTCGCTGCTTCGTCGATGGGATTCTACCATTGTAGTTGGATGGGGAATGCTCATTGGAGGATTGGCCTTTAGTTTTATTCATAAGCCATGGGATTTTACAGGCAGTTGGTCTATTACTTCAATATTTGCAGTTATATTTGTAGTTATATTTGGAACTTTGGTTGCTTTTTATTGTTATCTGGAAAGTACAAAATATATACAACCGGCGGAAACAAGTGTACTAGCTTGTGTTGAACCTTTGTCTGCAGTTTTTTTATCTGTATTTTGGCTGCATGTTAATTTTGGAATAATGGAATGGCTGGGAGCCATATGTATTATAACAACAGTTATGATTTTGTCTGGTGGTAAAAAATAAGGTACGGTATATTAATATATTTGTAGGAGAATTTTAAATGAATAATATTGAGAAAAATAAAAAGTCCATAATAATTGACCTGATAAAAAAAATGCCTTCTTTGATGTTCGGATTGATTTTATATTCAGTGGGTATATTGCTGACATTACATTGCAATTTGGGAATGAGCCCTTGGGATGTATTACATGTAGGTATAGTAAAACATAGTATTTTGACCTGACGTATGGACAGTTTAATGTAAATTAATGTATAAAACATTTACAGGATAAAATTATGTAGAAAACCGCCTTAA
>NZ_JBJHZX010000073.1:0-10525 GCF_045310515.1 Candidatus Clostridium eludens
CCCCATATCTTACTTTCATTTTAATCTTTATTGGGAACTTTCTCAATTTATCTTGTACTATTTTTATTCTAGAACTAAGATGCGTTTTCTAATCCTAGATTTGAAGCTTTTTTAGCTGAACAACAAATTAGTGAATTATATCTTGTTGGACTAGATGCAGCAGGGTGTGTTTATTTTACAGCAAAGGGAGCTTTAAAACGAGGATACAATGTCTCCATCATTAAAGACGGAATTCTCTTACTAGCCGAAAATAAATGGGATAAGCTTTTAAAGAAGTTTAAACAGGATGGCATTACTCTTGTATCGAGTAATGAATTTTAGAAGTGAGTTTCTAAAACGAGATATTAATGCATAGTCACCTTTTTCTTCATAAAAACTATTAAAAAAAGTATGTACTAACCTTTAAAATTCAGATATGGTATAATTCCCATAAAAATTAAGTTCAAACTATAAGATGTGTAAATTATTTATAAATCATTAATGGGGGTGTGACTTTGAAAAATGAATATTTAATAATGAAAGTTATGAGTGATATTTGTCTAATAGCAACAATAATATTAGCTATATGCTTTTTTATAGTTCATATCGAAAGTAAAAAGTTACTACCTATTGTTTTTATTAATTTATTAATTTGTCAAATTTTAAATTACATGCAAAATAGGACTTCTAGTGAATATACAAAATATGATGGAATAAAAATATTTTTATCCTGTGTATTATTTTTGGGGATTGCGGCAATTGTAATATTGTAATGAAAATAACTACTAAAGTAACAACTATAAAATTTAGGTGATTTATCTAGTATTATAAAAATGCACACTTGGCGAAGGGTGCATTTTTAGTTTTGGAGTTTTTATCTTTAGTAGTTATAGAAATTTCATTTTCAGCCAATTGAAGATTGCAATATGTTTAAATAATCAGGTTTTTTATCAGTTTAGAAGGAATTTAGGAATATATGTAGAAATATATGTAGAAATATCTAGTGTAAAAGTTTATTATAGGAAAATAAGAGAGGCAAATATCGTGCTAAAGATTATAGATATTTAGCCAGGAAGTGTGGTAAGGGCAAATTTATCAAGACGATTATATATATTAATTTCAGGAGGCGATATTATGGCAGATTGGAATTCAGCACAGTATTTAATGTTTAGAAATGAACGAACACAACCATCAATTGACTTAGTTAATCGTATATATAATGATGAACCAAAAAAAATTATCGATATTGGATGTGGCCCAGGAAACAGTACCCAGGTTTTAGCACAACGATTCCCTAATGCATATGTTCTTGGGATTGATAATTCTCAAAATATGATTGAAAAAGCAAAAATAGATTATCCTGATCTTGATTTTAAGATTTGTGATGCAGGTAAAGACTTATCTATTCTTGATAATGATTTTGATGTTGTTTTTTCAAATGCTTGTATTCAATGGATACCAAACCACAATCAACTTTTGAAGAATATGATTGGGTTATTGAAACCAAACGGAATACTTGCAGTACAAACGCCAATGAACTATCAGGAGCCAATCCACAAAATCATTGAAGAGGTTTCAACGAATGAAAAATGGAAATCAGAGTTTACTAATCCTAGGATTTTTTATAATCTTACACAAAGTGAATATTTTGATTTGCTTTCAGAAATTTCATCAGAATTTTCAATGTGGGAAACTATATATTGTCACAAATTAAAATCTCATAAGGACATTATGGAATGGTATCGTGGTACAGGATTAAGACCATACTTGGATGTTTTATCAGATGAAAAAAAGAAAGATTTTGAGCAAGATGTTTTTAACAGAGTAATAAAGGAATATCCAATACAGAAAAATGGAAATGTCATTTTTAGGTTTCCGAGATTCTTTTTTATTGCAATATCAAAAGCTTAAGAAGATGAGTTAATGAGTAAGGTCCACGAAGAGTTGCAGGGGTTATTTGTAGAATATAAAGATATTGTAAATGCACAAAGGGAGTGATTAGTTGAAAACAATTGGATTAATAGGAGGAATGAGCTGGGAATCTACACTTGAATATTATAAAATCATAAATGAAACTGTAAAGTTGAAATTAGGTGGTTCTCATTCTGCAAAATGCCTGATGTATTCAGTAGACTTTCAAGAAATAGAAGTATTACAACACGAAAATAAATGGGAAGAACTAGAGGCTATTATGGTTAATGTTGCTGAAAACTTAAAAGGGGAGGTGCTGATTTTGTTGTAATATGTACTAATACAATGCATAAACTAGCAAGTGCTATAGAAAATAGGATAGGAATAAAAGTCTTGCATATAGCAGAAGTAACAGGTGAAAAAATAATCCAAGACAGAATGAAAAAAGTTGGGTTGCTGGGAACTAAATTTACTATGGAACAAGATTTCTATAAAAAAATGTTGAAAGAAAACTTTGACATAGATGTAGTTATTCCAGATGAAAACGAAAGAGAAATAGTCCATAAGGTCATTTATAATGAACTCTGTAAGGGTATAATAGATAAGGTTTCAAAGATGGAATATATAAAAATAATAAATAATTTAGCTTTAAATGGTGCCGAGGGTATAATATTAGGGTGTACAGAAATACCATTACTAATAAAACAAGAGGACGTTAACATACCAATTTTCGATACACTGAAAATACATGCTGTTTCTGCTGTTGAATTTGCCCTAAATAAATAACAACTGTATAAATATTTTTTATATACCGGAAGTGCCATTGCTGGAACAAGAACAATTCATGCTTTTGGTGGAAAAAGGATTCATAAGTAAGTATAATGAAATAAAAGAACGGTTAATATAAATACGCAAATTTCTTAATAAGTGTCATAAATATAAATTATTATAAAGTAACTTTACTATAAATGAGAGGAGAGATTAAGTTGAGAATAGCAGATGGAATTGAAATGCTTGAAATACCTTGTAATATAATGGGGAGGATAGCCAACATTTACCCTGTACTAATATGGGATGACAAGGAGATGCTTCTTGTAGATACAGGTTTTCCTGGTCAACTGGAAAAGTTTCAGGAAGCAGTAAAAAAGGTGGGATTGCCTTTTGAAAGAATCAGCAAGATACTTTTAACCCACCAGGACATAGACCATGTAGGTTCTCTTGCAAGTATTGTAAAAGAGCTTGATGGAAAAGTTGAAGTAATTGCCCATGAAATAGAGAAACAATATATAACAGGAGAAAAGACACCAATCAAGCTGGCACAGCTTGAAAAAAATAAGGATTCTCTTCCTGATGACAGGAAGGGTTTTTATGAAATACTTAAGGGCGGTTTTGCTAACGCCAAGGCTAATGTTGACAGGACCGTAGTAGATTGTGATGTACTTCCATACTGCGGAGGGATAAAAGCAATTTATACACCGGGTCACACTCCAGGTCATATCTGTCTTTATCATAGAAACAGTAAAACTCTTATAGCTGGTGATGAGATGAATATTGAGGATGGTCATTTAACAGGGCCTAACAAAATGCATACTTATGACATGGGTGAAGCAGTGAAATCTCTTCAAAAATTCGCTCGCTACGATATACAGAACATAGTATCCTATCATAGCGGGTTATACAATGATAATGCCAATAAAGCTATTTGTGAATTAATTGAGAGTAGCAGAGCGCATGAGTAACGTTTTGATTGTTTATTATTCATTTTCAAAAAGTACTCAGAAATTAGCTAATGAAATAGCCCGGAAAACGGGTGGAGATATAAGGGAACTGATTCCCCGAAAAGCATATTCTTTTAATTACAACACTGCTTCCAAAGAAGCCAGAAATGAAATTATGCGTGGAGTTTGCCCTGAGCTAAAGTCAGGAAATGAATCGATTGACAGTTATAATACTGTTTTCGTTGGAACCCCAAACTGGTTTAAGTCACTGACTCCACCAGTTTTGACTTTTTTGAGAAAACATGATTTTTCTGGAAAAACAGTGATTCCCTTCTGTACTCATGGAGGTGGGGGATTTGGAGAAATTGAAAAAGAGATTGCAAAAGAATGTTTGAATTCTAGAATGCTTCCAGGCATTGCTGTATGCGGTAATGCTTCAGCAGAACAAATATCAGATTGGCTCAAGAAAATTGGATTATTAGCTTAAATGGTAAATTCCAGTTTATAGAGAAGTATGTTAAGAAGGTAAGTAACATATTAGAATATCTCATTATTCGGAAATGAATTTGCGGTATTTTTTTATTACATACTTTTGGGTATTACATGTATATTGGATGTCTAATAATATTTAGTTATTTTATATCTCTTTGAAAATATTAATTCACCTTTATATTTTGAAGTAGGCCATAGAAAATGCAGCCTACTTCTTGTCTACTATTTTCAATTTCAAAGTACTGTATCTGTGAGCAATATTTTTCCTAAGAACATTATAACTTCTTAATACCATCTTTATTAAATATTTTCCTTAAGTGGATTTCTGTATAAAAGACAAAACTTAAAGTACATAGTACTGTAAATATACTAGAAAATCTTATTATTTCTGTTTCATTCCCCTTATATAAAAAACTAATTAATAATGAAAATATCAAAGATATAACCCCACCTGTGATAAGCATAATAGCAGCAAATCGATTGCCTTCATTCCATGTTTTTTGATTTTTCATAGCGAAAGGTGTCTTATATCCTAAAGAAGTATTTATACATTCTGGTGGCCACAATTTTAGTATAAACCCTATAACAATTATAAAAATATTAATCCATATCATACCCATATAGCTTAATCTTACCCCCTATTATTTCATCTTGATTTACAGTGTGGATTTAACTTTTATAGAGATTATAGCACATATACCGTATTATTACTTGGATATTTTGCTCTATATTTGAGGATACTGCTCCTATACGTGATGTGGGGAACTTTTAATTTTGAATAATATAATTATCAAGTACATACATTTAGCTACTTTTCATGTTTCCAAATTCAGTTATTCAACAACCTATATAATATCATTTTTCATCATCGTTAAATTGTTCTTCATATTTTTTTACTTGTTTTTTTTCTGATTTATTTACCACAAAATATATAAAAACAAATAAAACTATAAATATTAAGATGTTGAAAACCGCACTTTTCCAATGAAAATTGTTCCTTTGTATAATTGTTTTATAGACAAATGCTCCGAATATAGCAACTAGTACGACGCATTGCATTGCAACTACTTTAAAAGATAGGTTAGAACTTTTGTTAACATGTAGGCTTACTTTCATACTGCGTGCCCTGATAAACTGGTATAATGGAACAATAATCATTATAATATATTCGGTCCAGCACCTTGATAAATCTATATTGTAAATCCACAATTTAGCTAGAAATGATATAACTACAATTCCATACATTAGTAATGCTAATTCACTATTAATTTTGTTAGTTGCCTGTTCTATTCTCTCATCTTTCATTTCTATTCCTCCCAAAAAATATCATTTAATGTTTTCTTCAATGCCTTACAAATAGCGATACATAATTGCAATGAGGGATTAAATTTTCCAGCTTCTATCATGCCTATTGTTTGTCTTGTTACGCCTACTATATCTGCTAACTGTTCTTGAGATAAATCTAGTGAGGCTCTTGCTGATTTCATTTTAAGATTTTTCATCTATATTCCTCCTTACAGTATAGTTATACTATATATTATTCATAATGTCAAATATATATTGCATTTAAAATAGTATATATTACAATCTGGGTTCTAAAATAAGAACTATACTCAATAGCAAAACGAGATGCAACTTTGTAAAACCAAATGCAATGTTTGTAATCAAAAACTGAATGTTTGTAAACAAAATGCAGTTTGATTTTCCTAGGAACACGAAATCTGGCAATACAAATTTCTACGATGAAATTATCGCACTTGGCATTACACTGAACACACAGCTTACAGTAAGCTGCAGATTTCCTATTACAAAAAGATTTATTACTAGTATTAGTTAATATCCGAAATATACAGTAAAGGAGCAGGAAAAATCAAGTGATTCAGAGGTTCAGATGAAGAAATGCTTATCTCCATCTGAACATTGGAAGAACCTTTTCAGGCCAGCTGTTAATTTCCTGCTGATAGACTGTCTAATTCTAACAAACATTCAAAGGAATCTATATATCTATCACAAAGTAGCTGTATTTCTTTTTTTTGGTCATATGCATATTCATCATATACTCCAATGGTATAAAAACCTGCACTCTTTGCCGTTCTGATTGCATAGTCGGCATCTTCATAAACTATGGTATCTGCTATACTTGCTTTCATTTTCTTTAGAGCAAGATAATAGATATCCGGCTTGCTTTTTCCAGTACCAACCTCATCGCAGCATACCACAAAAGAAAAATATTGTAACACTTCCAGACGTTTCAGTACTACCTCTGCCAATTGTACTGGTGTAGCTGTAGCTACACACATTACTACGTTATTTCTTTGTAAATATGAAAGATACTCTTTGACATATGGTTTTAATGGTATTTCATACTTATACTTATCTTTAATTAATTGATTCATATCAGAAATAATTCGTTCTGGACAATTGCTGATTTTTAACTCTTTTCTGAAATAGTTGGCTGATTCTGTCATAGACATTGCACTTATGATTTCATTCAAGTTTTTTGGGGCTTTAACTCCCTTTTTTGTAAGATAATCTTTTCCGAGATTCTTCCATACAGGCATAGAATCTATAATGGTGCCATCCATATCAAAGATAGCATGTCTATATTTCCTCAATATTTATTCCTCCATTTATAATTTTTCAAGTTATATTGATTATACTATCAATTACAAACATGTGAAATATCATGGCACTGCCTTTCCTCTTCATAAGGTTTCTATTAACTAAACACAAGACTTTGGCCTTTTTAAGAATTATACAAAGCACATAATACTAAAACCACAAATATCCATACCTGGTAACTATTCAAAGACTATAATATGTTTAAATGGTTAGGTTTCTTATCAATTTTAGGAGGAATTTAGGAATACGTGTAGAAATCTCTAATGTAAAAGTTTATTAAAGGAAGTAAAGGACATAAACATTACTTCGTAGGTTGTAGATATTTAGCTAGAAGTCAGATACCCATATCATTAGAGGAGGCTGAAGCAGAGTGGTATACACCTTGTAGTGTTTGTAATCCGCCACAATAAAAGAGAGTTCTTTAGAGTTATGATAAAAGTAAAGAAATTTATAGTATTAGATGAAAAATGATATAAAAATATGAGAAATGTACTATGATTTCTATGTAAGATGGATTAAAGTAATGTAATATTGTGTCTATTATGAGAAGTTAGGATTTGCAATAGAAGTAATGAAAATTATATGTATACTGTTTTTATGTACAATCTAAAAACAATTTAATGTATGAATCTGTGGCTTATTAATAACTAATAACTATGTAATCCTCACCACATGTGACTAAAAAGCAAATGAGTTTCGAGAAAAAACTATTAGATAGAATCTTAAATTTTTTACGATACGGAGAAAGCAAAATGTTAAAAAAAGATATCAGATTATTACAGATTGTCCAAGACCTATGGAGTGGGATGAATATGAAAATAAAATTATTAAGGAATATGATATATTGATGAAAACAAAAAAAATGATGAAACATCATTTCAAGATTTTTTTGAAAGATATCCATGTATGTTACCTGGTGCCTTTGGCTTTTTTGGTGAGTCAGGACATACACCTTTTAATAATGTATTAATAACTCAACCGAAGCTTACGGGTTTAACTACAAGAATACCTGATTTTTTGTGGATTGCCAATGATAGTTGTACTATATATCCTATATTTATCGAAATAGAAAAACCTTCTAAAAAATGGTTTGTCTCTGATGGAAAACCAAGTTCAGAATTTATTCATGCTCAAAATCAATTAACAGATTGGAAAGTATGGTTTTCTAATCTAAATCATCAAAATTTGTTTTTTCAATACTATAACGTAGATACTGAATTCATGAGAGGGAAAAGTATAGAACCATATTATGTTCTTATCTACGGCTGTAGAGATGAATTTATAGATAAACCAGAATTAAATATAAAAAGAAGCCAATTGCCAAGGGAAAATGAAATTTATATGACTTTTAATGGAATAATGCCTAACATTAAAGGTAGAGATATTATTACATGTACAGTTAAAGAACAAAAGTATTACACTAAATATGTACAACCAGTTTTTAGATTAGGACCAGTTTTCTCTGAAGAAATGAGTAAGATATATAGCGAAGCGGAAGCTATAAGTAATAATAATTTTATAAATGATAATAGAAAAAAGTTTTTATTATCAAGATTATCATATTGGGATGAATTTGGACATATGACTCGACAGGGAGTAATAAATACAAGTGATTGGGAGTAACGGTCATTTAGCACTGTACATACATATTGCCCATATAATGATAAATTATGTCTATAATTAGAAGTTAAGATTAAAGCTAAAATACCAGGTTGCTTAAATGTCGGTAATTCATTAGTTATGCTAAAGAAGAATATGTTAAATAAATTGAGGAGAATTGAAAGTGATTGAATTAAATATTAAGGATAAGAAAATAGAGCTAGTTAACGAACAATTTAGGCTGAATGGAGAGTATTCAGGTAACTTCTTAACGCACATATATAATGATCTATATGTTTTTGATAATGAGGATCAAGAAATAGGTGATTTTTATGAAGCCATCAAGACATTATCTATTAAAGACATTCCTAATAATGTTCACTTTGTAATATTGAATATCAGTAGTAGTAAAATATCAAATCCGTTACATAGGCTACCATTTCCTTTTACTCTTATGGAATTTTTAAAAAGAAATAATGAGTTTTTTGTAATATATGAGAGTTTTGTAGATGATGAGGAATGGAAAAAGAAATGGGAAGCAAGATACTACTTTCATAAGATAGAAGAACAAGTAAAGCATTTTGATGGGGTTAGCGCAATTGAGTATGACGAAAAATTTTCTTCTTATGAGGAAAAAGGGAAAATAATGATAAAGGTTCTCGATAATGTAGAAACTATAAAACAGGCCTTTGAGAAATCGTTAGAAATACTTAACATATTAATTAGTAGAGCAGAAAATTCGATGTTGGGATTAGATGGATTTATTAAGTTAATTAATATATGGAAAGAGAATATTGAAAACAATGATGAAAGTTTCTGGCAAAGTACTTTAAAAAAATATTCTTGGGTAATTGCACAATGCTTTTCTATGCCTTTAATGTTATTCCAGGATCAAGCTTATGTAGGTGATACAAGTATTGACAATAGAAATGGAAGTATTGCTGATTATGCATATAAGAATGATCTTACAGGCAGTCTAGTACTTGTTGAAATTAAAAATCCTAAAGCAAATATAATTGGAAGAAAATACAGAAATACGTATACAATATCATCAGAATTAACAGGTTCGATAAATCAACTTCTAAATTATAAAAATAATTTACAAAAAGAATTTTATAAAGTCCAAGCGCAAACTTCTAATCAGCTAAAAACATTAAATTCGAAATGTTTACTTATTATAGGAAGATTAGATGTATTAGACAATAATCAAAAAGAAAGTTTTGAATTGTTTAGAAATGAACTAAAGTCGGTTGATATAGTAACTTTCGATGAATTATTTCTAAAAGTAGAAACTATGATAAATATAATAAAGGAAAATCAGGATTTTTAGAGAATAAGTCAATCCTTTGCAAGCAAAAGTTTTTGCACAGCTTGGCTTGAAAAAAATAACTAAGCCACACATGAAACACTGGTCAAGTCTGGCTAAGTGTCTCAGCGTCGGAAATTCGAAACATTAGCTGAAATTTATCACTACGTTAGTAATCGGAATAGTATTATTTTATATGGATCGGGGTGTGAATATATGGCGAATAGAGAAGAATTAATTGAAGAAATAGTAAGTTGCAATCCGCTAAATGAAGCGGAAGTCGAAACAAAAATACTTCTAAACATTTTTAAGTTATTAGGTTTTACACATTATGATCGAGCAGATAAGATTGCAGTTGAGATGTACTTCGGAAGAGAGAAAAAAATAAAGGTTGCAGATTTTATACTTTATAATGGTACAGACCGTTCAGCACAGAGCGCTTTAATTGCTGTTGAAGCAAAAAAAATTGGTGAGAGTTTAGATGGTGCAGAAAATCAAGTGATTTCCTATTCTGCATGGGTTGGAACGCCTTATTATATGGTATGCAATGGAGAAAAACTTCTTATTTCCAGACATAATCCGCAATCAATTAATGTTGAAAAAGTACTTATTGATATTAAAAATATTGATATAGATTTTGATGTAGTTAATAGTTTTACAAATAAAACAAAGGTGCTTATTTGTAAAGAGCGAATTGATTACATAAACACTTACTACCCTAAAATTGAACTGCTACCTTCTGCAGAGTTTTTTAGTGAGTATTTATCAAAATTGAAAGCAAGATTCTCCTATCATTCACAGATAATAAAACCACTATCATCTCTCTTAAGCCCCTAAATAGGTTTGGACAATTACATCTGTATTTATTATAATGTAGAAAGTGATTGGAGGTAAACTA